>NZ_JCBCBS010000115.1:0-7055 GCF_059864205.1 Pelovirga sp. | reverse complement strand
GGTTATCTATTTGACTCCAGTACAGCAGAAAACAGGATATGGATTCTGCGACTTCGCTTCGCTACGCGCAGAATGACGCCCGGTTCTTTTCCATCAACGTACTTCTTTGTCATCCTGCGCGAAGTCGCAGGATCCAGATTATTAGCAGGTCGCATCGGTCTCGATCTTCTAACCGTGTAACTTCTGAGTAACTTCAAACTAACTACCTGAAATCAGGCGCTTACAAATTTTAAAGTTACTCTTCGACAAGACGCCGAAATGCGGCGTGCGTTGCTATTCAGCTCTATCCTTGCACCGGGCCTTCGGATTCTGTGGCAAGGGTGTCTGTCGCCATGGACGGCGACAGCAAGCGGTCATGGATGACGATAAGCGTCCCTTGCCATTGGATCCGAAGGCCCGGTGCTGAGCAAGATACACTTATCATTATAGGTTCACTCCTCCCAGTAAAGAAAGAGTCACACAAACAAACAGACGCCATTGACAGCGATCAATTGACACCTTCAGGCCATTAAGAATAGGATGGCGACTCACTCCAGCACAGGGAGCCACTGTGGCACGCGCGAAAACTGTTTACAGCTGTCAGCACTGCGGCTACCAGAGTCCTAAATGGCACGGACGCTGTCCCGACTGCCAACAATGGAACAGTCTGGTCGAAGAACAGCCGGTGGCGGTTGCCAACCATAGCCGCGCCCTCGCTGAACCAGGACGTCCGGTCAAGCTGACCACCGTTGATTGCCGGTCCGAAGATCGCCTGCGTACCGGCCTTGGCGAGCTCGACCGTACCTTAGGTGGCGGTGTGGTGCCCGGCTCCCTGATTCTTGTCGGTGGCGATCCCGGTATCGGCAAATCAACCCTGCTGTTGCAGGCGTTTGCCCATCTCGCCGCTAGCGGCATCGCCCTGTACGTTACCGCCGAAGAATCAGTGCGCCAGGTCAAAATGCGCGCTGATCGACTCGACATCGCCACCGACAACCTCTACCTGCTGGCTGAAACCTCCCTCGAACAAATCAAACAGCGCATTGTCGAACTCAAGCCGGCCTTTCTGGTTATCGACTCGATCCAGACCATCTTTACCAGCAACCTTGATTCCGCCCCCGGCAGCGTCAGCCAGGTGCGCGAATGCTCCGGCCAGTTGATGATTCAGGCCAAGAGCCTCGGCATCCCGACCTTTCTTGTTGGTCATGTCACCAAGGATGGCGCCATTGCCGGCCCTCGGGTGCTGGAACATATTGTTGATACCGTTCTCTATTTTGAAGGAGATCCCGGTTACCCCTACCGCATTCTGCGCACGGTGAAGAACCGTTTCGGTTCGACCAACGAAATCGGTGTCTTTGAGATGTGCGGCCAGGGATTGCGTGAGGTCAGTAATCCGTCGGAACTGTTCCTCGCCGAACGCCCCGACAAAAGTGCCGGCAGCGTCGTTGTGCCCGCCCTTGAAGGCAGCCGGCCGATTCTGGTCGAACTGCAGGCCCTGGTTTCTGCCAGTTCCTTCGGCACCCCCCAGCGTACCGCCATCGGCATCGACCACAAGCGCGTTGCCCTGCTGATCGCCATCCTTGAGAAGAAGGTCGAACTGTCCCTCGCCGGACAGGACATCTTTCTCAATGTCGCCGGTGGGGTGCGCCTCGACGAGCCGGCCATCGATCTTGCCGCTATTGCTGCGCTGGCCTCCAGCCACCTCAACCGCATCATCAACCCCAAGCTGGTGATCTTCGGCGAGGTCGGCCTGACCGGTGAGGTACGGGCTGTCACCCAGCCGGAATTACGCGTCAAGGAAGCAGCGCGCCTGGGTTTTTGCGAATGCGTCCTGCCGCGCAAAAGCATCAAGAATCTCGAGGTGCCTGAGGGTATCAGCCTGACCGGCATCGACCATGCCAGTGAGGCTCTTGACATTATTTTTATTTGAAGCTAAGGAACCCCGACCCTGTGCTCAACGAATACACATTGACGAGACGACAACATGAGTGATCAACTGACCCATTTTGATCATAACGGCAAAGCCATTATGGTCGACATTACTGCCAAGCCGGCCACCCACCGCCAGGCCATCGCCGGGGCAGAAGTTCGGATGAAACCCCAAACCCTGCAACGGATTCTTGACCAATCGATTCAAAAAGGGGATGTCTTCGGCGTTGCCCGCCTCGCAGGTATCATGGCCGCCAAACAAACCGCCAACCTCATCCCCCTGTGCCACCCGTTGGCCCTGACCGCGGTGGAAATTGACTTTGACTCCGACCCCACAGCCGGTATCGTCTCGATCACAGCCAGCGCCGGCGTCACCGGCCAGACCGGAGTCGAGATGGAAGCCCTCACTGCGGCAGCGGTAGCGGGGCTGACGATCTACGATATGTGTAAAGCGATTGACAAGGAGATGGTAATCGGGCAGATTTGCTTGTTAAAAAAAACCGGCGGCAAAAGTGGCACCTTTGAACGCACGACCGATTGATTCTGCCGGCAACAAGGGAACAGCTTATGAGTGGCACCACCTACAGAATCCGCAAGGGTTTTCTGATCCCCATGGCGATCACCGTTGTCCTCGGCGTGGTGTTACTGTTCATCGGCATCTGGATCCAGCTGCCTTCCGGCCGCCTCTACCTGCTCGCCGCCTTCATGGCTCCGGCACTGTTGATTTTTATTGAGAGCAGCCGCCGCCGGGTTCATATCCATAGCGATCACATTCTGATGGAACGAACCCTGGGAAAAAAACAGCTCGACTTCGGCGACTTGACCTCCGTCGATGCCGTCAGGGTCCGCAAACGCGTTTTTATCAGCCTGACGACTGAAAACAGCTTCATGATCATCTCCAACAGCTATGACCGTTTTGACGAACTGGTGCGCCGGCTGATTGATCTGGTACCACAAGCAACCCTGAGCGCTGAAGCCCGTCAGTTGGCGGCTGATCCACCACGTAAATGCAGCGACATTTTTTCTGCCTGGCTCGCCGTCGCCGTGCTGTTGCTGGTCATCGCGACGCAGTTGCGAAGCATTTTTTGACTATCGTTAACCACACCCTCTTGACGGCCGCAAAGCAGCCCTCAAGAGGAACACAAAGGGGAGATATATGGACAAACAAACATTGGGGGAATTCAGGGAACTGCTGAACCGTCAGCTCGAGGAACTGCTGCAGGAAGCCGGTAAAACCGTATCCGAAATGAATGAGGAAAATGTCAATTTTGCTGATCCGACGGACCGTGCCTCGTTGGAATCGGATCGCAATTTTGAACTACGCATTCGTGATCGTGAGCGCAAGTTGATCAGCAAGATCCGCCAGGCACTAGAGCGCATCGATGACGGCACCTACGGACACTGCGAAAGCTGCGACGTGCTTATCAGCCCGGAACGCCTGCGTGCCCGCCCGGTAACTACCCTGTGTATCGAATGTAAAACCGAGCAGGAACGCCTCGAACGGATCGGCTAACGTCTTCAAAGCCAAGGCGGACTTGCGATCAACTGTCGGAGTCCGCCACTTTTGCTGGCCACGGCGCACGCCGATCCTGTCCGCGAAAATTCTCACAGCTGCGGTAGTCGCGCAAGCGCGCATGATCGCGAACAATATCGACCCAGCCATCACCACGACAAAACTTCAGTATCTTCCCGGTAGCAATCAGCACATCAAGGACATCGTTACTGACCTGCCCGAGCGTTCCGTCCGGGTAAATCACTTCAATCAGTTGTCGCCTGACCATATCTACTCCCATCAAGATTCCCGATGAACACACCTTGACAAAATACCTCAAGCTGTCAGCAGCCGCAAAAGAAATCTGTTCCCTGTCGCCAGGGTGATTGTTTTTTTTCGGCAGCCAGTGTATCTTCAGCGCTCTGAATCAATAAACGACCGCACTGTAAGCAAAAAACAATATAGAATTTAGAATTCAGAATAAAGCTTATTAATTCTAAAGGTTTTCTCCTGAATTCTATATTCTGTCTTCTATCTTCTCTCTCAGATTTTTTATCCAAGGAGAAATACCATGTTCGGACTGGGAACACAGGAACTGCTCATCATCCTGGTACTGGTAATGATCATTTTTGGAGCCGGCAAACTACCACAAGTCGGCAGCGCGCTGGGCAAAGGGCTGCGCAATTTCAAAAAAGGGATCAACGACAGCGAAGAGAACATCGAAGAAGGGGAAATCGAAGAAACCACCGAACAGAAAAAGAAAGAGATCAAGGAAGAGAAAGAATCACAGGATCAACAATCCTGACGACACAGGTAGTTACACCCACTACCCACTACCTACTACCCACTACCCCCTACCCACTACCCATCATCAACAAACCCTGTGCAGGATCGGCGGGGTTTTTCGTTTGCCGGACAGGAGATGAGAAACATGACCAAAGCACTGGGCCTTATGTCAGGCGGCCTCGACAGCACCCTCGCCTCCATGACCCTCATGCGTCAGGGGATCGAGGTCACCGGCATTTCTTTTGTCACCCCTTTTTTTGGTGCCGACAAAGCCCGCAAAGCAGCGCAAGCTCTCGGTCATCCGCTGATCATCGTCGACATCGGTGCCATTCATCTGGAGATGGTCAAAGATCCCAAATACGGCTACGGACGCCATATGAACCCGTGCATCGACTGCCACGCCATGATGTTTCGCCTGGCCGGTGAAAAAATGCAGGAAAGCGGCTTTGATTTCCTCTTTTCCGGAGAAGTACTGGGGCAGCGCCCCATGAGCCAGAACCCCACCGCTCTTAAAGCCGTCGCCAAACACTCCGGTTTTCCTGAGCGGATTTTGCGCCCCTTGAGTGCGCGCCTGTTGCCGCCAACAGCAATGGAAGGGCAGGGGCTGGTTGATCGCGCCCAACTGCTCGACATCCACGGGCGTTCACGCAAGCGCCAGCAAGCCCTGGCCAAAGAATGGGGTTTAAAAGAATTACCGGCCAGCGGCGGGGGCTGCCTGCTGACGGAAAGGGGCTTTTCCAATCAACTGCGCGATCTGCTCAGCCATGATGCCACTGCCGACGTCAGCGCTGTCGAACTGCTCAAGGTCGGCCGCCAGTTCCGCCTTAACCCCACCGTCAAACTGGTGGTTGGCAGAAACCAGGAAGACAATCAGGCACTGGAAGGCTTTTTGACAGGGTCCAGACGACTACTGCGCTGCCGCGATTTCAGCGGCCCTATGGGTGCACTCTGTGGTGACGCTGATCAAGAGACGTTGCAACAGGCCGCAGCCATTGTCGCCTCCTACGGCAAGGGCAAGGATCAAGCCGAGCTTGCGGTGCTGTGCATTAGCAGTGATAGTGAAACCAGCCTGACCGTCACACCAATGGCGCGGGAAGAATCGCTCAGGATGCTGCTACGCTAAACAATCCAAAGCAGTCTCACACTAAGCCACCAAGACACCAAGGTCTCCAAGAAAAACCAAACAAACCAGCTTATTGATTCATCTGGTTAGCTATTTGACTCCAGTAAATCAGAAAACAGGATATGGATTCTGCGACTACGCCTCGCTTCGCGCAGAATGACACCCGTTTTTTTTCCATCAACGTCCTTCTGTGTCATCCTGCGCGAAGTCGCAGGATCCAGATTATTAGCAAGTCGCATCAGTCGCGATCTTCTAACTGTTATAGCTGGAGCAAAGTGGATAACCAAATTGATTTAACCAAAAACCAGCTTTTGCTTCTCTTGGTGTCCTTGGAGCCTTGGTGGCTAAAGGTTTTAGATTATCAATGACAACACCAAAGCCCCCGCCAAGAGCTAACTCTCGACGGGGGCTTCATTGTTACAGATTAAACTTGAACTACAGCTGCGGGGCTGGGCTTACATCATGCCGCCCATGCCGCCCATACCGCCCATACCGCCCATGCCGCCAGGCATTGCCGGCATCGCATCTTTACTATCCGGCTTGTCGGCGATCATCGCTTCGGTGGTCAGCATCAATCCGGCAACCGAACCGGCATTTTGCAGGGCACTGCGGGTCACCTTGGTCGGATCGATGATACCGGCCTCGATCATGTCGCAGTATTCATCCGTAGCAGCGTTGAAGCCAAAAGCACCCTTACCGTTAAGCACCTTGTCGGCAACAATGGCACCCTCAACACCAGCGTTGATGGCAATCTGACGCAGGGGCGCTTCGAGGGCACGGATGACCAGGTCAACGCCGAACTTCTGCTCGCCATCAACCTTGAGCTTTTTCAGGGCCGGCAGACAACGAACCAGGGCAACTCCGCCACCGGGGACGATACCCTCTTCAACCGCAGCGCGAGTCGCATGCAGAGCATCTTCCACGCGGGCTTTCTTCTCTTTCATTTCGGTTTCAGTCGCAGCACCGACCTTGACCACGGCAACGCCACCAACCAGTTTAGCCAGACGTTCCTGGAGTTTTTCACGATCGTAATCGCTGCTGGTCTCTTCAATCTGACCACGAATAACCTTGACGCGACCCTGAATGGATACTTCGTCACCGGCACCATCGATGATGGTGGTGTTGTCCTTGTCGACCACCACGCGCTTGGCGTTACCCAGCATGTCGATGGTTGCATTCTCCAGTTTGAAGCCGACTTCTTCGGAAATCACCTGACCACCGGTCAGCACGGCGATATCTTCGAGCATCGCTTTGCGACGATCACCAAAACCGGGAGCCTTGACGGCACAGACGTTGATGGTGCCGCGCAGCTTGTTCACCACCAGGGTGGCCAGCGCTTCGCCATCGACATCTTCCGAAATGATCAACAGCGGACGGCCTTGCTTGGCGACCGGCTCGAGGACCGGCAGTAGATCCTTCATGTTGCTGATTTTCTTGTCGTGGATCAGAATCAACGGATCATCAAGGGCAGCTTCCATGCGCTCGGCATCGGAGACAAAGTAAGGAGAAAGATAGCCACGGTCGAACTGCATCCCTTCAACGGTCTCCAGCGAGGTTTCCATCGACTTGGCTTCTTCAACGGTGATAACGCCTTCTTTGCCGACTTTTTCCATGGCTTCGGCAATGATGTTGCCGATGGTTTCGTCGCTGTTGGCGGAGATGGTACCAACCTGGGCAATCTCCTTGTGATCTTTGACCGGCTTGGAGATCTTTGTCAGTTCCTCAACCGCAGTAGCAACCGCCTTGTCG
>NZ_JCBCBS010000103.1:0-1897 GCF_059864205.1 Pelovirga sp. | reverse complement strand
AACTGCCGCGCCGCCAGTAGGCGGGGGTACATCATGTTGAGCCAGTTGGAATGATAGCGCCCGGCGCTTTCGCTGTTGGTATCGACCTTGACGCCGTCTTCGGTGACGCCGGTCTGCTCCCAGTAGGCCTTGCGCTGTTCGCTGTAGTTGTCGCTGTAGACAAAATCGTTGCCGGTGTTGTATGGCGGGTCGATGTAGATGCACTTGATCTTTTCGCGGTAGGCCGACAACAGACACTTGAGCACTTCGAGGTTTTCCCCTTCGATGATCATGTTGCCGTCGGCGACCTCGGGGTTGACCGAACGGGCGGCGTCGTATTGCAGCGCGGCGGTGGTCGGGGTAAAGGCGCGACGCTTGGCGTCGGCCTTGCCGAACCAGCGGAACTCGAACTTTTCACTGTCGGTCACCAAATTGGGGTCAAACAGCCGTTTCAGCTCTTCGAGATCGAGCCGGTCATCAGCAGTGAACAGATCGGGCATCAGCCGCTTGAGTTGTTCAAGGCGTTCCCGGTTGAGATCGGGGGTATTGGGCATCAGGTCGTTGATGTCAGTCATTTATGGTTTCCTCTGCTTGCTGCTTGAAGATCCGGTAATCCTTGATCGGCGCATGGTAGTTGACCCGCGCTTCGATACCGAGGGCGGCAAAGTGCTGAATGGCACACTTGATCTTGTAGATCTCGCTGTCGGTCAGCGCCTTGGTATCGCCAAGGTCGTTAGTCCCCTTGGTTTCGATGACAAAATAATAGTCGTCATTTTCGCCGCGAATTCCGCCTTTTTTCAGCACCACGCCGAAGTCGGGGTTGTACGGACCGATGGGTGTCGCGATGCTGTAAAAGGCCGGAAGCTTGAGAAAACAGACCACTTCGGGGTCGCCATCGGCAGTGGCGGCAAAGGCTTTTTCGATGTCGCTATCAAAAACGATGCCGTCATAAAGCCCTCGTTTTGGCGTCGCTTGGATGCGATCGCTGTGGCGGACCAGCTGGGCTTCAAAATCCGCAATCGGAAAACTTTGACCGCTCGGGGTGTAGGTGAGTTGGCGCAGCATTTCATCGAGCTCGATGCGGCGGATTTGAATTGTCGCCTCCTGTAAAAAGAGCGGCGGGTTGCGCACCAGAGCGTCGAAGTTGGTCAGCCGTGAAACGATCTTAAACACCGTCGGGTACGCCAGCGCGGTGTTCTCACTCAATTCCTCGACCAGATCCAAGGGCGCAAAGTGCGCCTTGAGCCGGGCGGTTTCGCTGCCGATGCGCTCGCGCACGACGCCAGCCTGTTCAAGACTGGTAATCCGGTCAAGGGTGATTTCAGCCTCGTATTCACGGGTAGTGATCAGGTTGAGAGCTTCGGCGGCCCGTGTCACCAGAGCTTCTTCATTAAACGCCACGGTGTAATCGGTTCGCTTGCTGAGCCGCCGCCAGAACTCGCGGAAGGCCGGGCTGTTGAAATGGGCTTCGTTACGCTTCAGGGTTTTTCGCGAGCGGTCCTGCCCCTTGTGCTTGTGGCGGGTTTCGGCACCGGCGGCGGCCGTACCGTAGATATCGACAATCTCCTGCTGGTACTGGGTGACAAAGGTTTCGTAGGTTTCATTGGGGATGACGGTCAACAGGTTGACTTCATCCTCTTCGTCCACCTCGGGCGGATCATAGACTCGATTACCATTACTGTTGACGCAGATGCGCAGCCCTCGACCAATCTCTTGACGCTTCTTGATTTCGCTGTAGGAATTATTGAGGGTGGCGATATTGAAGATATTGGGGTTGTCCCAGCCGACGCCGAGGGCCGAGTGGGAAAAGATGAACTCGACCGGGTTGTCGAGGGCCAGCAGCTGGTTCTTGTCGCGCAGGATCAGATCGAACAGCTCTTTGTTGCCGATCATCGAGCGTTCGTTATCAGTGTATTCA
>NZ_JCBCBS010000232.1:0-17207 GCF_059864205.1 Pelovirga sp. | reverse complement strand
CGGCGGGCGCGGCGGCGGACGCCCCGAACTGGCCCAGGCCGGCGGCCCCTTGACGGACAAGCTCGACGAGCTGGTCGCGGCGGCACCAGAACACCTGAAACTGCTACTTGGGAACGTCTGACATGCCTGCCAATGGCAATGGACAACCGGCAAGAAAACTGTTGATTGTCGACGATGAACCCCTGATCCGCGATCTCTGCGCCAGTGTCTTCGATACCTATAAGGTACTGCAGGCGGAAGACGGTTTCGATGCGTTGAAATTTCTCAACCACGAGGACGTCGACATCGTGTTGACCGACGTCAATATGCCCAACATTGACGGTCTGGAGTTTCTGCGTATCGTCCGCCAGGAACAGCCTGATCTTCCGGTCATCCTGATGACCGGCTATTCCGACAAGGAACTGGTTCTTAACGCCCTTAAAGCCGGAGCGGATGATTTCATCACCAAACCGATCAGCGTCCTGCAATTGACTACGACGGTAGAAAGAGTTCTCGAACGTCACGCCCTGCGCAGTGAGATTGCTGATTTGCGCCATATTGACCGCCTCAAAAACGAATTTCTCGGGCTGATTTCCCACAAGTTGAAAACCCCCACCACCGCTATTTCCCTGTTTCTCCAAAATCTTGCCGAAGGGGTGGAAAGCCCAAAAGATGAAAACTTCCTCCAGGTTCTGACCATGGTTCAGGCAGAATCGACCTATCTGGAAAAACTGATTCAGGACCTGCTCTATTTCAGTGAAGCGACCTTGCAGGAAGATGAAATGACCCTTGAACTGACGGACCTCGGTCAGGTCACCACGCAGGTCATCGAGGAACTGCAGCCGACGGCCCTTGGGAATGCACAACAGATAAACACGCAGATCCCTGTCCCCATGTCCGATCCCTTGTTATTGGTGCATCCGCAAAAAATTCATTTTGCCGTCCGCGCCCTGCTCGACAACGCGATCAAATTTACCCCACAGCAAGGAATTATTGACGTGCGTGGCGATCAACAGGGGAATCGGGTCAGGCTCACCTTTAGGGATAACGGCATTGGCATTCCCGAACCGGAACTGGCTAAAATTTTTAATAAGTTTTATCAAATTGACCCGCATAGCACCGGTCAGGTGCGCGGTTTTGGGCTGGGGCTCTACTATGCCCGCAATTTTATTCGCGCCATGGGCGGGCAGCTGCAAATCGACAGCCGACCCGGAATTGGTACGACGGCGACCATCGAGTTCCCGCTGCCGGAAAAATAACCCACAAATCGTTCCAGCCTTGCTGCAGTCGCGGTAAAAATCGTTTTTCTGCACCCTGCCAACCCCCTTATTAAAGCCTTGTGGACAGGCGACATTGGCCTTTTTAATTGGGGCGTTTTTGTGTTATGGTGCATCTTTTGTTTGTCGCTGCAACAGCTTGCATTCCTGTTGTCATTAGGACTCATTTTTATGGAGCCATTCATGTTTAAAGGCACAACCATCTGTTCTGTTCGCCACAACCATCAGGTCGCCCTGGGTGGCGACGGACAGGTCAGCCTCGGCAATACCGTGATGAAACACGGCGCGCGAAAAATCAGGCGGTTGTATGAAGATAAGGTATTGGCGGGGTTCGCCGGTAGCACGGCTGATGCCTTCACCCTGTTTGAAAAGTTTGAGGCCAAACTCCAGGAGTTTCGCGGTAACCTGCCCCGAGCTGCCGTCGCGCTGGCCAAAGATTGGCGCACTGACCGCATTTTGCGGCGCCTTGAAGCCCTGCTGATTGTCGCCGACAAGGATGTCACCCTGATTATTTCCGGTGCCGGTGATGTCATTGAACCCGATGACGGAGTGGCCGCCATCGGTTCCGGCGGCAGCTTTGCCCTCGCTGCAGCGCGTGGGATGGTCGCCCATTCGACCCTTGATGCTGCCGGCATCACTGAAGAAGCCCTGAAAATTGCCGCAGACATCTGTATCTACACTAACGACCGGATTGCTATCGAGGTACTTTCTTGAACAACTTTACCCCCCGCGAAATTGTTTCTGAACTGGATCGCTACATCATCGGCCAGAAAGATGCCAAGCGCGCCGTCGCTGTGGCCTTACGCAACCGCTGGCGCCGCCAGCAGGTACCGACCGAGTTACGAGATGAGATCGCTCCGAAAAATATCATCATGATCGGCCCGACCGGCGTTGGCAAAACCGAAATCGCCAGGCGCCTGGCCAAACTCGCCCAGGCACCGTTCATCAAGGTGGAAGCGAGCAAATTTACCGAGGTCGGCTATGTCGGTCGCGATGTCGAGAGCATGGTGCGCGATCTGCTCGAATTGGCCATTAACATGGTTAAGGCGGAAGAAACCGCAAAAATGCAGATCAAGGCCGAGGCCAATGCCGAAGAACGACTGCTGGACCTGCTCCTGCCCGGCGAAACTGACCGTTCTCCCGACAAAGAGGAACAGCGCCAGGGCACCCGTGACCGCCTGCGTAAATTGCTGCGCCTGGGAGAACTGGACGAGCGTTTTGTTGAGCTCGATGTCGAAGTCAGCAGCTTGCCGGCCATGGGGATTTTCACCCCCCAGGGGAACGAGGAACTGGGGTTTAACATCAAGGAAATGTTCGGCAACCTTTTCCCCAAAAGCGCCAAACGCAAACGTGTCAAAGTCAACGAGGCGCGCGACATTCTAACCGCGAGCGAAGCGGAAAAACTGGTCGACATGGAGAACGTTACGAACCTGGCCAAAGAGCGTGCCGAACAAAGTGGGATCATCTTCGTCGACGAAATTGACAAAATTGCCAGCCGCCAAGGGATACATGGGCCGGAAGTCTCACGCGAGGGGGTGCAGCGTGACATTCTGCCGATTGTCGAAGGAAGCACTGTCAACACCAAGCATGGTGCCATCAAAACCGACCATATTCTGTTTATCGCCGCCGGTGCCTTCCACATGGCAAAACCCTCGGATCTAATTCCCGAACTCCAGGGACGCTTCCCGATCCGCGTGGAACTGGACAGCCTCGGCGAAGATGATTTTTACCGAATTCTGACCGAGCCCAAAAACGCCCTGATCCGCCAGTACCGTGAGCTGATGAAAACCGAATCCATCGACCTGCAGTTTGATGATTCAGCCATCCGTGAAATGGCTAAAATTGCCAAAATGGTCAATGAAAACACGGAGAATATCGGCGCTCGCCGCCTGCACACAATTATGGAAAAACTCCTGGAAGACCTCTCTTTCAACGCGCCTGAACATTCCGGCGAAAAGGTGATGATCGGCGCCGAACAGGTGCGCGAACGTCTGGCAAAAATCAGCCAGAACGAAGATCTGTCGCGCTATATCCTGTAGATAATTGGTGTGCTCAAAACTTGTGAACAGCAGGCAACAGCACCACATCGGGCGAGAAAAGACGAAAGATTAAAGGAAACAACGATGCAAGAATTGATTGCCAAAGCCAATGTCCTGATGGAAGCTCTGCCGTGGATTCGGCGCTTTTACGGTGCCACCATCGTGATTAAGTACGGCGGTAACGCCATGGTTGAAGAGCGCCTGAAAGAGGGTTTCGCCCGCGACATTATCCTGATGAAATATATCGGCCTTAATCCCGTCGTTATCCATGGTGGTGGGCCACAGATCGGCAAGGTTCTCGAGGCGATGAAGATCCAGAGCCACTTTGTTCAAGGAATGCGCGTCACCGACAGTGCGACTATGGATGTAGTGGAAATGGTGCTCGGCGGCAAGGTCAATAAAGAAATTGTCTCCAACATCAACCGTCACGGCGGCAATGCTGTCGGCATTACCGGCAAGGATGGCGGCCTGATCCGCGCCCGCAAGATGGAAATGACCGCCATCAACCCCGAGTCCCTGACCCCGGAAATTATCGATATCGGCATGGTTGGCGAGGTAGAACAAGTCAATCCCGCCATCATCAAGGCCCTGGAAAGCAATAACTTCATCCCGGTCATCGCCCCGATTGGTGGCGGCCTTCAAGGGGAAACCTACAATATCAATGCCGACCTGGTTGCGGGCCGGATTGCCGGGGCCCTGAACGCCGAAAAGCTGATTCTGCTGACCGATGTCGAAGGGGTCAAGGACAAGGATGGCCGCCTGATTTCGACCATCGATATCCTGCGTGTTCCTGACCTGATCAACAACGGCACCATCTCCGGTGGCATGATTCCCAAGGTCAACTGCTGTGTCGATGCCATCGAGGATGGGGTCGCCAAAACCCATATCGTCGATGGTCGGATGGAGCATGCCTGCCTGCTGGAAATCTTCACCGACAAGGGGATCGGAACCGCCGTGGCGAGGTACAAATAATGACCACCTCCGACCAATGGATTGAGCAGGGTCTGACCACGGTTGCCGGCACTTACGGGCGTTACCCGTTGGTGGCAGTACGGGGCGAAGGCTGCTGGCTGACCGATAACGACGGCAAGCGTTATCTCGATTTTCTCGCCGGAGTGGCAGTCAATAACCTCGGTCACTGTCATCCGGCGGTGGTGGACGCCATCCGTGAACAGGCCGGCACCCTGATCCACTGCTCCAACTTCTATCATATTCCGGCCCAGATCGAACTGTCGCGACTGTTATGCAAACATTCCTTCGGCAATCGGGTATTTTTTTGTAATTCCGGGGCTGAAGCCAATGAAGCAGCGCTCAAACTGGCCCGCAAATGGAGCAGCGACAACTTCAGCCCGCAGCGCCACGAAATCATCTCCACTATCGCCTCTTTCCACGGGCGCACCCTGGCAACGGTCAGCGCTACCGGACAGGAAAAAGTCCAGGCCGGTTTTGCCCCGTTGCTCCCCGGCTTCAAGCATGTTGCCTTTGGTGACATCGAGGCTCTGCACCAGGCGGTTGGGCCCAACACTTGCGCTGTCCTTCTCGAGCCGATTCAGGGCGAAGGAGGCATACGCATTCCACCCTCCGGCTACTTCAAGGCGGTTCGTGAACTCTGTAACGAGCGCCGGCTGCTGTTGATTGTTGACGAAATCCAGACCGGCCTCGGTCGGACCGGGAGCCTGTTTGCCTATCAACAAGAAGAGATTGAGCCCGATGTCATGACCCTGGCCAAAGCCCTGGGTGGCGGGGTCCCCATCGGTGCCATGATCGCCCGCGCCCCCTACTCCGAAGTCCTCGGCTCCGGCACCCACGGCTCCACCTTCGGCGGCAATCCACTGGCAACGGCCGCTGCTGTGGCCGCCTTTAACGAGCTCAACAGGCCCCAACTACTCCAGCACTGCAACGCTGTCGGAGCTTTTTTTATTGAGCACCTCGAACAACTTCGAGAGCGCCACCTTGTCATCCAGTCGGTTCGTGGCCGCGGCCTGATGATCGGCGTTGAACTGAGCTGTGAAGGGGCTCCTATAGTCAACAAAGCGCTGGAACGTGGCCTGCTGATCAACTGTACCGCCGGCAATGTACTGCGTTTTGTCCCACCGCTGATCATCAGCCGCACCGAGATCATGCAAGCAATCGACATTCTGGATGCCATTTTAAGTGAACATAGTGCAGGAGCAACAACAGCATGAAAAAAGATTTCCTCTCCCTCTCCGACTGGTCATTAAGTGATCTTGAGAGCATTTTTGCCCTGACCCGTGAGCTGAAGACCAAGCAGCAGCACCGCAAACCTCATCGCTTGCTGGAAGGAAAAACCCTGGCGATGATCTTTGAAAAAAGTTCCACCCGTACCCGGGTCTCCTTCGAGGTCGGCATGTATCAACTGGGTGGCCACGCCCTGTTTCTCCATTCCGGCAACACCCAGATGGGGCGCGGCGAACCGATCCGTGACAGCGCCAAGGTCATGGCGCGCTACTGCGACGGTATCATGATCCGCACCTTTGCCCACTCTATCGTTGAAGAATTTGCGGCCCACAGCAGCGTGCCGATTATCAACGGTCTTACCGACCTGAATCACCCCTGTCAGCTGATGGCCGATCTGTTCACCGTCAGCGAACACCGTCCTGATTATCGTGAGCTCGTTTATTGCTGGATTGGCGATGGCAATAATATGGCCAACAGCTGGATCAATGCCGCGTCAGTGTTCGGGTTTGAGCTGCGTATCGCTACCCCGCAAGGCTACGAACCGGATGCCGGCGTTGTTGAAAAAGCCCGCCAGGCTGGTGCCCGTCTGATGCTGACCAACGACCCGCGTGAAGCGGCAGCAGGTGCTGACATTCTTAACACCGATGTCTGGGCGAGCATGGGCCAGGAAGGGGAACAACAAATCCGCGCCAAAGACTTTGCCGGATTCCAGATAAACAGTGAACTGCTTGGTATCGCCGCCAGGGATGCCCTGGTCATGCACTGCCTGCCAGCCCACCGCGATGAGGAAATTACCAACGAGGTGATGGAGGGACCGCAATCGATTATATTTGACGAAGCGGAAAATCGTCTCCACGTTCAGAAGGCCATTATGGCCACCCTGATGGCAGGTTAAAACAATGAAATTAACCTGCCCCCACTGTGAATACAGCCGCACCATCGATCCGCAACAGATTCCTGCCGGCACAATCCGGGTCAAATGCCCCTTGTGTGCAAAGGCATTTGAGCTGCCGCAGCAACAGGATCAGCAGGAACAGAACGAAACACAGGAGATCGGTGAATCTGTCCGACACGACGAACAACCGCAACAACAAGCCGAAGAGGATTCACCTGCTGCCCCTCAGCAGCCATCGGTAAACAAGCCATGGCAGCAGAACGGAGCACCTTCGCATCCGCCCATGCCCGGGGTATACTCCAACCCAATGGATGCAGTACCCAAAGCAACCTTCTGGATGCGCGCCGTCGCTACCCTGGTCGATGCTGCCATTGTTTTCGGTCTGCAGATGATCCTTGGCGGGATATTAGCCCTGGCCGGCACGGTAACCGTGGTTGGCAGTGATGGCGGCGGTGGTGAAACCGCCTTTATCGTCCATTTCTTCAGCTACCTGATCAGTTTTACCTATTACATCTTTTTCACCGGCTACTGCGGCCAGACCCCGGGCAAAATGGTGTTGCGCATCAAGGTCGTGCGTCAGGACGGCTCTCCGATCAGCTACGGGCGCGCGGCTTTTCGTGAGGTGCCGGCGAAGTTTCTGTCAGGTATTATTTTCGGTATCGGCTACCTGATGGTGATCTTTGACGAACAGAAACGTGCCCTCCATGATCGTTTGGCAGACACCTACGTCATCAAACTTTGATGGCGTCACAAAAAATCGCCAACTGCTGCATTGCTGCAATCGTCTCACTGCTTCGACGTACATAAGTACGCCTCATTGTTCGACAATTGCGCGCCTTGCATTTGACGTTTTTTGCCTAGCCATCTACTTTAGGGTGTTTTGTAACTACATCAAACGTTAGCGGTGGAAGTTTCCACCCTTTTTCACCCACAGGAGTATCTATAATGAGCAAAAAAGGACAGGTTAAAAAAGCGGTTCTGGCTTATTCAGGAGGGCTTGATACCTCCATTATCCTTAAATGGCTGGTAGAGGAATACGGCTGCGAAGTCGTTGCCTACTGCGCCGATCTCGGCCAGGGGGAAGAACTGGATCATGTTCCTGACAAGGCCAAAAAAACCGGTGCCTCTTCCTGTCATATCGTCGATTTGAAGGAAGAATTTGCCCGCGACTTTGTTTTCCCCATGTTCCGGGCCAACGCCATCTACGAGGGACGCTACTTCCTTGGCACCTCCATTGCCCGTCCGCTGATCTCCAAGGCGCAGATGGAGATTGCCGCCAAGGAAGGGGCGGACGCCGTTTCCCATGGTGCCACCGGCAAGGGCAATGATCAGGTGCGTTTTGAAATCGCTTATTACCATTTCGATCCGGCGATCAAGGTCATCGCTCCCTGGCGTGAGTGGGACATGAAGAGCCGTAGCGCACTGGAAGCGTACGCCAAAAAACACGGCATTCCGGTTCCGACCAGTAAAAAGTTCCCCTGGAGCTCCGACCGCAATCTGCTCCACATCTCCTTTGAAGGGGATGTTCTCGAGAATCCCTGGGCCGAAGCACCGGAAGAAATGTACGTGCTTACCGTGCGCCCGGAAGATGCTCCCGATCAAGCGGAATTTGTTGAAATCGCGTTTGAACAGGGGGACGCTGTGGCGGTGAACGGCGAGCGTCTGTCGCCGGCCAAGCTGATGGCCAAGCTCAATGAACTGGGCGGTAAGCACGGCATCGGTCGCGTCGACCTGATGGAAAATCGCTACGTCGGCATGAAAAGCCGCGGTGTCTATGAAACCCCCGGCGGCACCATCCTCGAAGAAGCCCACCGGGCAGTGGAATCGATCACCATGGACCGTGAGGTCATGCACCTGCGCGACTCTCTGGTACCGCGCTATGCCGCTATGATCTACAACGGCTACTGGTTCGCTCCCGAGCGTCTCGCCCTGCAAGCCCTGATCGATAATACCCAGCAGACCGTCAACGGCAAAGCGCGGATCAAACTCTACAAGGGGCACTGTCGCGTTGTCGGCCGCGATTCAGCCACTGACAGTCTGTTCAATGTCGACTTTGCTACCTTTGAGGCCGATGAGGTCTACAACCAGGCCGATGCGGAAGGCTTCATCAAGCTGAATGCGTTGCGCTTGCGGATTGCGGCGATTCAGCGGGCAGCTAAAAAATAATAAGTCACGTTGCCACCAAGGCACCAAGGACTCCAAGAAAACCAAATGGGATTGCCCCCTTGGTGCGCTTGGTGCCTTGGTGGCTGAGTTTTTGTCCAGCAAGAAAGAGTGAAAAATGAGCAGCAAACTATGGGGTGGTCGCTTCACCCAACCGACCGACAAATTTGTCGAGGAATTCACCGCCTCCATCGCATTCGATCAGCGTCTTTATCGCTACGATATCCAGGGCTCAAAAGCCCATGCCGAGATGCTCGGACGTCAGGGAATTATTGCTGTCGATGAAGCGCAGCAGATCATCGCCGGCCTTGACGCGATCCTTGCCGAGATTGAGGCCGGCAAGATCGAATTCTCCGTTGCCCTCGAAGACATCCACATGAATATCGAGGCGCGGTTGATCGAACGGATCGGTCCGGTCGGTGGCAAACTGCACACCGGGCGCAGCCGCAACGATCAGGTGGCGCTCGATATCCGCCTCTACCTGCGCGATGAAATTGACACGATTCTGGGATATCTGGGCAAACTTGAGCAATCGCTGATCCACCAGGCGCAGAACCATCTGGATGTCATCATGCCCGGCTATACCCATCTGCAAACCGCCCAGCCGGTGCTCTACAGCCATCACCTGCTCGCTTATCGTGAGATGATCGCCCGTGATACCAGCCGCCTGCAGGATCTGCGCAAACGTTTTAATGTTCTGCCCCTGGGCGCGGGAGCCCTGGCCGGTACCACCTTCCCCATCGACCGCGAGTGGGTGGCGCAGCAGCTTGGTTTTGATGGTGTCACCCGCAACAGCCTTGACAGCGTGTCTGATCGCGACTTTGCCATTGAGTTCTGCGCCTGTGCCGGAATCCTGATGATGCACCTGTCGCGTTTGTCGGAAGAACTGATCCTCTGGTCGAGCGCCGATTTCAACTTTATTGAACTGTCGGATGCTTTTTGTACCGGCAGTTCGATCATGCCACAAAAGAAAAACCCGGATGTACCGGAACTGGTGCGCGGCAAAACCGGCCGGGTTTACGGCAACCTGATCGCCCTCTTGACCCTGATGAAGTCCCTGCCGCTGGCCTATAACAAAGACATGCAGGAAGACAAGGAACCCCTGTTTGACACCATCGACACGGTTAAAGGGAGCCTGAAGGTTTTCGCCGACATGATTGCTGAAATGCGGGTCAAAAGTGACAACATGCGTATTGCGGCAGCGCGGGGATTTTCGACGGCAACCGATGTTGCCGATTACTGTGTGCGCAAAGGGATGCCCTTCCGTCAAGCCCACGAGGTGGTTGGCAAGACGGTGCGCTATTGCGTTGAAACCGGCAAGGATATCCCTGAGTTGACTCTGGAAGAATTTCGCAGCTTCTCTGCATTGATTGACCGGGACATTTATGATTTCGTTACCCTCGAAGCCTCGGTCAACGCCCGCAAGGCCACCGGCGGCACCGCCCGCACCGCGGTGGAACGGGAACTGGCGCGGTTGAACGGCGGGGTAATCTGATGCGCCTACAACTGATTCTGGTCCTGATCATTAGCGCGCTGTTGCTGTCTGCCTGCGGCACAAAGGGGCCCGTTCGTCCGGTCAACAAGGCAGCGGTTGAGCAACCTGCCGCGCCCCTGGAGGAAAACTCCGGCGAGCAAAAAAAACAATCTAACTGACTGTTTTATATGTTTTTTATTGCATCCGTGAATGCCACTGCCCTTTACTTTGCCCAGCCAGTATGTTAGCAATATCGGCGTCCACTTTTCTTTTTTATTGGAGGAGAATATGTTTCACGGATCCATGACCGCCCTCATCACCCCCTTTGATGAACAGGGGAACCTTGATGAAGAAAGCTACCGCCAGCTGATCGAATTCCAAATCGAAAACGGTACCGATGTGATCGTCCCCTGTGGTACCACCGGAGAGTCAGCTACCCTCAACTATCATGAACACAACCGGGTGATCGACGTCTGCATCGCCCAGGTCAACAAACGGGTCCCGGTTGTTGCCGGAACCGGCTCCAACTCCACCGCCGAGGCGATTGAGATCTCACGCCATGCCAAAGAAGCCGGCGCTGACGGTTTGCTGCTGGTGTCGCCCTACTACAACAAACCATCGCAGGAAGGGATCTATCAGCATTATAAGGCGCTTGCCGAGCAGGTCGCCCTGCCGCAGGTCCTTTACAATGTGCCTGGTCGTACCGGCAGCAACATAACTGCTGCGACCACTATCCGCCTGGCAGAATTCAAGCAGATTGTCGCCATCAAGGAAGCCTCCGGCGATGTTACCCAGGCCAGTGAAATTATCGCCAAAGCCGGTGACAAGATCGATGTCCTGTCCGGTGATGATTTCCTCGCCCTGCCGCTGATGGCCTGCGGCGCCAAAGGGATTATTTCCGTGTCCGCCAACATTATCCCCAGACAGGTCAAGCAGATGGTGGTGGCAGCGCAGGAAAATCGCTGGGACGATGCCAGAAAGCTGCACCTGCAACTGCTGGATGTTCACCAGGCCATGTTCATAGAGGCCAATCCGGTACCGGTTAAAACCGCCGCCTCTTTAATGGGCAAATGTCGTCCTGCAGTGCGGCTGCCCCTGGTTGGCCTGCAGCCTGAAAACCTGATCAAGCTCAAAGAAGTCTTAAGCAAGCACCAACTGATTTGAACAGCTTCGCAACACAAGGAAAAATCATCATGAATGTTGCCATCATCGGCGCCGCCGGGCGCATGGGTACGCGCCTGATCCAGGCGGTGTGTGAAACAAAAGGGCTTACCTTATCTGGCGCTGTTGAACGGGATGGTCACCCACAACTGGGGATGGATGCCGGACTGATTGCCGGCGCCGGCAATATCGGCGTCCCTCTGACCAGCGAACTTGATGCTGCGGTTGCAACAGCCGATGTCCTCATCGATTTTACCTTCCCGGAAGTGACCCTGAACAATCTCGCCGTCTGCGCACGGCACGGCAAGATGCTGGTCAGCGGCTCAACCGGCTTTACCCCTGAGCAGAAACAGCAGGTCGAGGAGTTTGCCAGGACGATTCCTGTGGTGCTGGCGCCCAACATGAGCGTCGGCGTCAATGCCTGCTTCAAGCTGCTCAAGGAAGCCGCCAGGATCCTTGGTGATGATTTCGATGTCGAAGTTGTCGAACTGCACCACAATAAAAAGAAGGACTCCCCTTCCGGCACTGCAGTGCGCATGGGCGAAGTGGTCGCTGAAACCCTTGGGCGTGATTACAACCAGGTCGCTAATTATCACCGTGAGGGAATGTGCGGTGAACGCAGCCACGCCGAAATCGGCATGCAAACAGTGCGCGGTGGCGATATTGTCGGTGAGCACACAGTCTATTTTATCGGCATGGGAGAACGCATCGAGATCAGTCATCGCGCCATGAGCCGTGATATGTTCGCCCGCGGCGCTGCCCGCGCCTGCCAGTGGCTGGAGGGTCAACCGCCAGGACTGTATGATATGCAGGATGTGCTGGGGCTACGCTAAAAAACCGTACTGATATTTTCATGTCCCGAATCATTTCATTGTATTTTACCAGAGAGAAAGTTCTAAACATGGCACGTATCAATGATCACTATCTGAAACTTAAAGCCGGTTACCTGTTCCCTGAAATTGGTCGCCGGGTAACTGAATTCAGCAAAGCAAACCCGCAAGCCAAGGTCATTCGCTTAGGGATTGGCGATGTTACTCGTCCCCTCGCGCCGGCGGTTATTCAAGCTTTCCATCAGGCCATTGATGATCTTGCAACAACAGAAAACTTCGCCGGTTACGGCCCGGAACAAGGCTATGAATGGCTGTCACAGGTGATTATCGACAAAAGTTATAAGCCGTTGGGTGTTGAGTTGACTACCAACGAAATCTTCATTTCCGACGGTTCCAAGTGCGACTGTGCCAACATTCTCGACATCTTTGCCCTCGATAACATTGTTGCTATCGGCGATCCGGTCTATCCGGTCTACAACGACACCAACGTCATGGTGGGGCGCACCGGTGAAGCTGATGAAAAGGGCTACTATAAAGGGATCGTCTACATGCCCTTTACCGCCGAAAATAACTTTATTCCCGATCTGCCCAAGGAAAAAGTCGACATCATCTACCTGTGCTTCCCCAACAATCCGACCGGCACCGTCGCCGGCAAGCAAGAGCTGAAAAAGTGGGTCGATTACGCCCGTGCCAATGATGCCATCATCTTCTTCGATGCCGCCTATGAAGCCTTTATCACCACCCCCGACATCCCCCACTCTATTTACGAAATTGAAGGTGCCAAGGAGTGTGCCATTGAGTTCCGCTCCTTCTCCAAAACCGCCGGTTTTACCGGTGTGCGCTGCGGCCTGGTGGTGGTGCCGGAGCAACTCACCGGAACGACTGCAAGCGGCGAAAAGTACAGCATCAACAAGCTCTGGAAGCGCCGCGTCACTACCAAGTTCAATGGGGCTTCCTACCCGGTACAGCGTGCTGCGGCTGCGGTCTACTCGGATGAGGGCTGGCAGCAGACCCGTGACATCATCAATTACTACATGGAAAACGCCCGGATTATCCGTGAAGGACTACAGGCCGCCGGTATCGAATGTTATGGTGGCGTCGATGCTCCCTACATCTGGCTAAAAACCCCTGAAGGGCTAAGCAGCTGGGATTTTTTTGATAAACTGTTAAACGAATGCCACGTTGTCGGCACGCCGGGCAGCGGTTTCGGGCCCAGCGGCGAAGGCTATTTCCGTCTTTCGGCTTTTGGCGAGCGCAGCAATGTCGAGACTGCTGTACAACGGATTCGTGACACCTGGGGCAAGTAGCAATCCACCCCGACAATCATTAAGGAGATATTGTTATGCATGAGAAAAGTGTCGTTCTGCTCAACCAGGCTGTGGCCGAGGAAATCACTGCTCTGCACCAGTACATGTATTTTCATTTTCACTGCGACGACCAGGGCTATGACCTGCTCGCCGATCTGTTTAAGAAAACCGCCATCGAGGAAATGATGCACGTTGAAAATCTGGCCGAGCGCATCCTCTTTCTCGGCGGCGACGTCGAGATGAAGGCCTCCGGTGACGTAAAGAAGGTGACCGAGGTCAAAGAAATGCTGCAGATGGCCAAGGCCATGGAAGAGCAGAGTGCCCTCGACTATAACCGCTGGGCGAATGAGTGCGGCAACAATGCCGACTCGGTATCAAAGAGACTGTTTGAACAGCTGGTTGTTGATGAAGAACGCCACTACGATCAATATGACAACGAGATTGATAATATTGCCCGCTTCGGCACGGAATACCTGGCCCTGCAGTCGATTGAGCGCAGTAAAGCCCGCCGCACCATGGGTGGCGCAGCCGGATAACCGCTATAACAAGGCACCCTGTTCAAGGGTGCCTTGTTATTTCAAATCTCAAATCCAGTATCTGCAGGGTGAGAAAAAGATAGTCACCTGCTACAGACTCCCCCCATGCCGCAACGACCGACTCATCTGCAGCGGTGTTAATATGCCGTTAACCCGTTTGAAGGAACTGGAAAACAACAGCGACGACGGATTGCCTGTTCCCATCACCGCCACCGGTATATCAAAAAACCGTATCCTCGACTACCGGACAAAATTTATCGCAAACATTGTACAAAGGAATCTTATCTTGGCTAGGCTTTTCTGCTATCTATGAGTATTGATTCTGATTTTACCCTTTTACAATTGCTGATGGTGCCCGCAATGAACAAAGAAGAATTTGCTGACGAACTGGATATCCGCCAGATGACCATTGACGATATGGCGGCGGTATTTCACCTGGGAGAACGGTTGTTCACCTCCGACTTTTCACCCAGCATGTATCGCACCTGGGATGAGTACGAAATTACCACCCTGTTCAACTCCGACAGTGAACTCTGTCTGGTGGCCGAATTAGCGGACGAAATTATCGGTTTTGCCCTGGGAACCACCGTCGAAAAGCAGCATTCGTCATGGAAATATGGCTACCTGGTCTGGATCGGCGTTCGCCCTGGTCTGCAAAAGGGGGGAACCGGTCAAAAGTTGTTCGATGAACTTAAAGGGCGTATGAAGGATCAAGGGGTACGGATGATTATTATTGATACCGATGCCGACAACCAGGCCGGTATTCGCTTCTTTGAAAAACTTGGCTTCGGTCATATCCAGAAACACGTCTATATGACCTTGAACCTGTCTCGTTCACGCAAAAAAAAGAGAAAAAAGGACTAGCTGATGACATCGCGCCTCGAACAGGTTTGGCATAATATTGATCCTGACCGCCTGAAAAAAAACCTCATCGACATGATCGATATTTATTCCCCTTCCGGCAAAGAGGAGGATATTCAGCTGTTCCTTGAAGAGCAGTTACGCGCCACTGGAACCCAGGTGCGACGCCAGATCGTCGATGAAGAAGAGCGCTTCAATCTGATTGCCACCATGGGCAGTGACAGCCCTGACCTCTATCTGGTCGGCCATGTTGATACGGTTCCCGCCTGGGATATTGATGAGTATGCAGCGGTTGAAGAATGGGGCGTTATTCGGGGCTTAGGCAGTGCTGACATGAAAGGTGGCTGCGCTGCCATGGTGGAAGCCTGGACCGCCCTGGCCACCCTGCCGGAAGATCAGCGTCCGTCCCTCGGGCTGCTCTTGGTTGTCGGTGAGGAGGAGAATGGTGACGGCAGCGCCCGGTTTCTTGAAGAGTGCTGCCCGCGTTCGGTGATTATCGGTGAACCGACCGCCCTGCTCCCGGCCTTCGACCACTACGGCTATTTGGAGGTCACCCTCATCACCCAGGGGCGGCGCATCCACTCCTCCCTGCCGGAACTTGGGCACAATGCCATCGAGTCGATGCTGCGGGTACTGTTGCAGATCGAACGATCAACCGCATTTCGTCAGCAGGCGACCAAACTGGTTTATTCAATTCGTGAAATGAGCTCATCGCGGGCAGGATTTGTCGTACCTGACCGTTGTGAAGCGATGATCGACCTGCATCTGTCGCCCGATTTAAGCCCGGTGACGGTGCGTACCATCATCGAAAAAACCCTGGAGCAGGCCCGCAGTTCAATCAAAGGGCTGGATCTTGAGGTGGTTTTTAACTTTGAGGCCGGTGGCTATCAACTTGCGCCGGAGGACAACACCATCAGCATTCTGGAAGAGGTTTATCCGCGCCTCAACCTGCCATTAAATCTGGTACCCTTTCGCTCCCATTCAGACGGCAACCTGTTTTTTCAGGCCGGCAGCAAACCGCTGATCCTCGGTCCCGGCTCCCTCGAAACTGCCCATACCGCCGATGAACAGACCAGTTTTGCCGAGGTTGAAGATGCCGCGCGGATCTATGCCGCCCTGGCGTTGAGATAAGAAATAGCAGAGGCTCAGACGATCTGGATAAATTTATGACGATTGACCTCATCCACCTGTTCGTTGAGGGTCCAGAAATCATAGAGATAGCCGATGAGAAACAGGCCGCCGGTAAAAAACCAGATGAGTCCGGTGATCCACTTGCCCAGATAAAAGCGGTGCACCCCGAAGATACCGAGGAAGGTCATGAGAATCCAGGTGACGTTATAGTCTTTGATGCCATGACTGTAGCGCAGATCGGCGTCCCGATCCATTCCGGGAATCAGAAACAGATCAACAATCCAGCCGATAAAGAACAGACCCAGGGTGAAAAAATAGATGGTGCCGCTGATGGAGCGTCCGTAGTAAAAACGGTGTGACCCCATAAACCCGAAGATCCACAGGACATAGCCGATCAGCAGTGAGTGGGTTTTTTCGCCGTACATAACTTCTCCTATTGTAACTATTTTAAACCCATCCTTGTTGCCGGGTCGGGGGTCCTGTGACAAGGGTGTCTGTCGCCATGGACGGCGACAGTCAAGCGGTCATGGATGACGAAAAGCGTCCCTTGACATAGGATCCCCGATCCGGCTCCAACCGACAACTCCTATTTCTTCTTGCTCACCCGAAATCCCGACTTTTTCAGCGCTGCGGCCAGATTCGTCGGTCCCGCCGGAGCAGAAGTCTGCTGCTTGTTTTGCGCTTTAGGGCTCATCGTATCCTTGCTTGAACGCATAGCGACCGGCTTCTCCCTGTTAACCTCGCCACTACGCATCGTCAGTGAAATCCGCTTACGCTGGGTATCCACCTCCAATACCCGTACCTGCACCTGCTGGCCAACCTTGACCACGTCAGCGGGGTTTTTGATAAAGCGATCGGCGAGCTGGCTGACATGCACCAGCCCATCCTGATGAACGCCGATGTCGACAAAAGCGCCAAAAGCAGCAACGTTGGTGACGATACCACTCAGGGTCATCCCCTCCTTAAGATCATCCATGCCGGTGACATCGTCACGAAAACTACTGGCAACAAAGGATTCACGCGGATCACGACCGGGTTTTTTCAGCTCGGCGACAATATCGCGCAAGGTCGGTAGACCGACATCCTCACGCACATAGGCTTTCAGATCAATCTGATCGAGCAGCTCCGGGCGACGGATCAGGGTCGCCACATCAATCCCCACGTCCCTGGCCATGGTCGCTACTAACTGGTAGCGCTCGGGGTGAACCGCGGTATTATCGAGGGGCTCACTGCCCTGACGAATGCGCAGGAAACCGGCGGCCTGTTCAAAGGCCTTCTGACCAAAACGGGGCACCTTGAGCAACTGTTTGCGGGTAGCAAAAGCCCCCTGCTCATCACGATAGCGGACAATCCCT
>NZ_JCBCBS010000083.1:0-26785 GCF_059864205.1 Pelovirga sp. | reverse complement strand
TTGTGGTCGCCATCCATGGCGACAAACACCCTTGCCACAGGAACCCCGACCCTGCGCAAGGACAGCAGTGAATAGTTACCGCTTTTCATCCTATCGGCGATACTGTTCTGTGGGATTGTCTGATGGGATCGGCGCTAACCGCCGCCATCTTTATCTGGGCGGGTGATGCTGATTAGGGCGGACAGTGCCAAAAGCGCCAAGGCGGCCACTGTTCGTGGCGTCGCGAGAGGTTGATGCGGTCAGATTTTCCGGCCGATTGACTTTTAGCCATTCGGCAGCAGAGATCAAACAACACAGGGAGATGGGTGATGCCAGTAAACCGACTGGAGGCGGATCAAGTTTTCCGGGCATGTAACCTGGAACAATTGAAGTTTGAAACGACGGCAGATCTGGAGCCGATCAAAGAACTGAGTGAAGCCCTGGGCCAGCCCCGGGCGGTGGAATCTCTGCGCTTTGGCACCGGCATGGAACACCAGGGTTATAATATTTTTGTCCTGGGGCAATCCGGAACGGGTCGCCACACCATGGCCGCCCAGGTACTCGAAGGCCAGTTGAAGAAGCTTTCTCCCCCCGATGACTGGTGTTATGTCAACAATTTCGACGATCAGTCCCGGCCGAAAAAGCTGCAGTTGCCGGCGGGAAAAGGTATCCGGTTCACCAAAGATCTGGCAAAGATGATCAAGGATGCCAGAAGCGCCCTTAAGGCGAGCTTTGAAAGTGAAGAATACCAGCACCAGGTCCAGGCGATCGGAGAAGAGGTTAAAGAGAGACAGCAAAAGGCCTTCAAAGAGATCAGCGACAGGGCCACGAAAAAGGGACTGGCTTTGCTGCGGACTCCCGGGGGACTGGCCTTCGCGCCCCTCGATAAGGATGGTGATGTCATGTCGCCGGATGAATTCAAGCAATTGCCGAAAGAAACGCTGCAGAATTATGAAAAGGAAATGGCGGGGCTCCAGGCCGATTCCCAGAAAATTCTGGAAAAAATCCCGCAATGGCAAAAGGAAATTCAGGAAAAAATGGCGACCCTCAACAAGGAGATCACCGAAAAATCCCTTACCCAACTGGTTGCCGGGGTAAAAGCCGAATATGCCGAGATAGCGGGTATCCCCGCCCACCTGGATGTGGTGAAAAAAGATATTATGGACAACCTTCCGGCATTTCTCACCGAGGATCAGCAACAATCATCCCTTCCCAGCGGCGAGGAGACCGACATGGACTCGCCGGCTATAAGGCGTTACAAGGTCAACCTGGTGGTTGACAACAGCAAGCTGAACGCCGCTCCGATAGTATTTGAAGACAACCCCACCTATGCCAACCTGGTGGGTAAGGTTGAACACATATCGATGATGGGAGCCCTGGTTACTGATTTTACCCTGATCAAAGCCGGCGCGCTGCACCGGGCCAACGGCGGAGCCCTGATCATTGACGCCCGCAAGATCCTCACCCATCCCGGTGCCTGGGACGGATTGAAGCGGGCTCTACAGTCCAATTGCATTAAGATTGAGTCGCTGGCTGAGATGTACAGCCTGCTCAGCACGGTCATGCTCGAACCGGAACCGATCCCCTTAAAGGTTAAGGTCATCATCATCGGTGAGCCGATGCTCTATTATCTGCTCCAGCGGTTCGACCCGGAATTTCCCCAGATCTTCAAGGTCGCGGCTGATTTTGATGTCCAGATTGAGAGAAACGGGGAAAATCAAGAGCTCTATGTCCGGCTGCTGGGCAATATCGTGGCTAAACAGAAACTGCTCCATTTCGACAAAAGCGCCGTCGGGAGGCTCATCGAACAGAGTTCGCGGATGATGAGAGACAGTGAACGGCTCAATATCCGCATCCGTGACATCAAAGACCTGATGCTGGAAGCCGACTACTGGGCCCGGCAGCACAAGCATGAAACAGTGCGCGCCGGTGATGTGCAAAAATCCATTGATTCCAAGGTTTTCCGCTCCGATCGCCTGCGTCAGCGGATTCAGGAAGAGATCCAGCGCGGCACTCTGCGCATTGAGACGGAGGGATCCCGAGTCGGGCAGGTCAACGGTCTGGCCGTCATGATGCTGGGAGATTTTGCCTTCGGCAAGCCTTCCCGGATCAGCGCCCAGGTGTACATGGGTAAGGGTGAGGTGATCGATATTGAACGGGAGACCAAACTGGGCGGACCGATCCATTCCAAGGGAGTCCTGATTTTGTCCGGTTTCCTGGGCGCTCGTTACGGTACCGAAATGCCGCTTTCCCTCAGCGCCTCGCTGGTTTTCGAGCAGTCCTATGGCGGGGTGGAAGGTGACAGCGCCTCTTCGGCGGAACTGTACGCGCTGCTGTCGGCCATTGCCGAAGTGCCGATCAAGCAGCAGTTTGCCGTTACCGGTTCGGTGGATCAGTATGGCCGGGTTCAGGCTATCGGCGGGGTCAACGAAAAGATCGAGGGGTTTTTCGATGTTTGCCGTCACCGGGGTCTGACCGGTAGCCAGGGGGTGCTGATCCCGGCGACCAACGTCAAGCACCTGATGCTTCGCAAAGATGTGGTGGAGGCCATTGCGCACCAGGAGTTTCATGTGTATCCGATTGAAAACATCGACCAGGGCATCGAACTTCTTACCGGCCGGCCCGCGGGCGAAGCGGATGAGCAGCGGCGGTATCCCGCAGATTCGGTCAACGAGCTGGTCTTGCGGCGGCTGCGGACTTTTGCCGACAATATGAGTAAGTTTGGCAAAGGCGAGGAAGGCCCGGGCGAGAGAGGCGACCGTGACTCGTGACAATCAACACGTCAGCGTCCGCCGTATCCTGGTTCCCGTGGACGAATCTGTCCACAGCCGGACGGCCTTGGAGACGGCCAAGGTTCTGGCTGCCGCCCTGCAGGCCGAAATCAGTTGCCTGTTCGTAGAAGATGAAAAATTGTTGAAGCTTTCCCGGCACGCATTTTTTCACGAGGTCTGCAGCCACGAATGTCGGCCGCGCCCAGCTCATGAGCTGGAACGGGATCTCAAACGCCAAAGTGAGCGCATCCGGCGGATGATCGCCGGTGCCATCGGCGAGATGGGAATCAGCTGGTCTTTTGATATCAGGCGTGGCGTTGTTGAGGCGGTGATTCTGGAACAGGCCACCTCGGCGGACCTCATTGTCATGGGGCGAATGGGGAGATCCCTGCTCGGTTCCACCATGGGATCGGCGGCCCGTTACCTCATCCTGCACGGCCGGGGGCAATCGATGTTTATCCAGGAAGGTTTTCGACTAAGTTCTCCGATTCTGACGGTCTTTACCGGCTCGGCATTAAGCGCCAGGGCGCTTACGCTGGCGGCGGGTATTGCCGGAATTATCGGGGGCGAGCTGGAAATCCTGCTGCCGGCCGCAGACCGGCAGAACATGCGAAGGCTGAGGGCTGCGGTGGCAGACCATCCTGCCGCTGCTGCTGTGCAGAAAAGATATCATCCCCTCGATCTTCCCCTTGTCCGGGGGTTACTTGCCCGGCTGTTTCAGTCCACCCAGCGGGAACTGTTGGTCCTGCCGGCGGATGCCGCGCTAGACCCTCGCCCAGGGGGAGTGCTGGAGCTGGTCAAGCGGATCAATAACGCCATCCTGCTGATCCGCGATGAGCAGGTGCAACCTACCACCTGAGACCGACTCAAGCAGGTCCGTTGTCACGCCTTTCAGGTAGTTTCGGGGGCACAATAATCCTCGAGGAGGAATTCAGGCAACGGGTGCAGCAGCACTAAACTGGATGACGCTGTTCGTCAGTAGCTTAGCTGATTATTATCAGTCTACTGCTGGTACAAATTTTCCTTCTCTGCTGGTGGGTCTTCTCTGGCACAAAGAGGATAGAGGGCTTTTGACTATGCCATTTTCAGTCGCCAGACAGTACATGGACTTTCAGTCTCTAATAGTGAGTTTGGGCTTTGTCGCCGCGTCAACCAGATAGAGAATTGACCGGTAGGGAATCTCACCGCGCAGTGACAGGCCGATCTCACAGGTTTTGCTGGTTGAATAGCCGGCGTCACATCCCAGTAGTTGTTCTTTTAATCCTTCCAGCGCCGATTCATTCAATTCCGGATAGTTGAAGCCGCGATCCCCGGCAAACCCGCAGCAGTAGATGTCTTCCGGTACTACAACTTCATGGGCACAGGCTTGCGCCAGACGCACGAATTTGTCCGTCAGATCCATCTTGCGCGCACTGCAGGTCACATGCAGGGCGATTTTTTGCGGTAAGGGGGTAAAGGTCAGTTTGTCCTGGAGAAATTCAAGAACAAACTCGATTGGTTCATAGAGCTTCAATTTTTTATCCAGCTTATCCTTCATCCGCATCAGACAGGGGCTGGTGTCACAGAGAACCGGAATTGCACCATCGTCTGAGATGGTCAGCAGGGCCCGATTGAGTTCGGCGCTTTTGTCATCGGCTTGTTTAAAGAAGCCTTTGCTTTCAAAGGCCTGCCCACAGCAGAGTTTGCCGAGGTTGTCGGGATAGAGGATCTGATAACCCGCTTTTTTCAACAGGGCGGCGGTTTTGTGGGGCAGTGCGTCCGGTTCCGTTTCCCCCCGTGCCGGGCCGCTCATGCAGCGACTGGGACAGGCGGGAAAATAGATGACCTGGAGTGGGTTGTTCGGGTCGATCTGTTCAGTAGTGATTTTTCCAACACCGGACGGCATCTCCCGGTTCCATAGCGGCAGATGGTTACCGCTTAAGGTGCGGGCGACAGAAGAGGCAGATTCCATGAAAGCGGTGCCGGTCAGCTGGTGGATTTTATCAACACCATTCAGGGTGGTATTGATGCCGGTGGCGACACCTTTAAAGTTGCGCGCAACCCAGTCGGCGACATGATTGGCAAGCTCCCCGTTGGCCTCTTCGCGCAGGGCTTTGATCATCTTTCCGGTGTCGATGCCGACCGGGCAGCGGGTGGCGCAGAGACCATCGGCGGCACAGGTCTCCTTGCCCGGATAACGGTAGGATTTGAGCAGCTGTTTGACCAGCTCCGGGGACCCGTTTGCGGCCATTTGGCGACTGATTTCGCGCCGACCGACAATCCGCTGACGGGGGGTGAAGGACAGGTTGCGTGACGGGCAGACCGGCTCGCAAAAGCCGCATTCAATGCACTTGTCGACCAGTTCGTGGGTGGCAGGCAGCGGTTTTAAATTCTTGATATGGGTTTCGGCATCAGGGTTGATAATGACCCCCGGGTTGAGCAATTGATCGGGATCGAACAGCTGCTTGAGCTGGACCATCAGCTGGTAGGCCGCGGTTCCCCATTCCTTTTCGACGAACGGGGCCATATTACGTCCGGTGCCATGCTCGGCCTTGAGGGAACCGTCATACTTGTCCACGACCATGGTAACGACTTCGTCCATCAAATGGCGATAGCGAAGAACCTCTTCCTCCTGGGAGAAATCCTGGGTAAAAACAAAGTGCAGGTTGCCTTCCAGGGCATGGCCGAAGATGATCGCTTCGTGATAATGATATTTTTTGAACAGCTTCTGTAAATCGAGGGCGGCTGCAGCCAGATGCTCAATCGGGAAGGCGACATCCTCGATGATTACCGTGGTGCCGGTTTCGCGCACGGCACCGATTGCGGGGAACAGCCCCTTGCGGATGTTCCAGTAAACCTTGTATTCATCCGGATTGTCGGTAAACTCGAGCGGACGGACGGTCTTGATTTTTGCCAGGGCTGCACCAATTTGCTTGATCTGCTGTTGCAGCTTGGCCGCACTGGTCGCACGGGTTTCCACCAACAGGGCGGTGACTTCAGCGCCGAGTCCGGCCAGATAGGCGGGCATGCCCGGTTCGTCCTGGACGGAGGTCAGGGCGGCGCGATCCATCAGTTCCGCAGCCGCAACCGGGAGATTGTCGCGCAGCAGCGCAATGACGCTGCAGGCGGTGGCGACGTCAGGATACATGATCAGCGCGCTGGCCTTGTGTTGATGCTCGACAACCGTCTTGTAGACGACGTTGGCGATAAAGGCGAGGGTCCCTTCTGAACCGACCATCAGCTGTTGCATGATGTCGAAGGGATCCTTGAAATCGACCAGTGCGTTGAGGCTGTAACCGGTGGTGTTTTTAATTTTAAATTTATAGCGGATGCGCTCACTTAATTGAGGATCAGCGGCAACCCGGTTACGCAGTTCGGCAAGTCCCTCGAGGATATGGGGGTGGCTGCGAATGAAAGCGGAGCGGCTTTTGTCATCAGCGGTGTCAACAAGGGTTCCATCGACCAAAATCAATCTCAGACTATCCAGGGTCTTGTAACTGTTCTCGGCAACTCCGCAACACATGCCGCTGGCGTTGTTGGCAACAATACCGCCGATTTTGGCACTGTCGATGGAGGCCGGGTCAGGGCCGATTTTTTTTCCGAACTCGGCCAGCAACAGATTGGCACGACCGCCGATAATGCCGGGTTGCAGCTCAATCTTTCTGGCTTTGTCGAAGATCCGGTAGCCCTGCCAGCCTTTGCCCAACTGAACCAGAATGCTGTCACTGATCGCCTGTCCCGAGAGGCTGGTCCCTGCCGCCCGGAAAGTGACCGGCAATTTCCTCTTATTGGCTTCGCGCAGAATCAGCCTTACCTCGTCCTGGTTTTCTACATGGATGACGATTTTGGGAATCAGTCGATAAAAACTGGCATCGGTTCCAAACGTGACCGTCTTCAGTGGATCGGTGGTCAATCGCTTTTTCGGCAAGGTCTTGCTGACAGCAGTTAAAAAATCCTGGTACGGAGCAGAGAGCATGGTTCGCATCCTTTACTGGATAGGTAACAATAGTCGTGGCAGATGACTCAAGGGCATAGTCCCTGGTCTCTTTCACTTTGGGTCAAAGCTTCAAACCCTGAAATGACATCGAACAGCTCCTCTGAGATGGCATTCTGTCTCATGGTGTGATAGCGCAGCTTCAATTCTTCCTTGGTTTCCTCGATATTTTTTTCGGCCCTCTGCATCGAGGTCAGACGCGCCGCATTTTCTGCCGCCATGGAAGCTGCAAAAGCGCGGAACAGGGCGACAAAGAGATATTCACCAATCAGGGCGCTGAAAAGATCTTCCCAGGGGATGGTATAAAGGGGAATCTGCCGTCCCGGCCATTTTCCACCGCCGAGGTCTTGCAGCCACCGCTGGTCGGGCGGCAGGAGGTTGACGCGGTTCTGCCGATAGGTTGATCCACCTGCCGGTTGATTATGGAAGAGGATCAGCCGCGACTCACCTTCCTTTTCGCGGAGTTCGCTAAAATGCAGCAGGATTTCCTGAACCCTGGTGGAGATTCCCTCGGCCGAAGAGGGCAGGGGGAACAGGTGCTGGATCTCACCGAAGGCATCTTCGACCAGTCCATGCATCTTGATTCCGCTGACCCAGATCAGGATCCGCTCTTTTTGAGGATCGAGGTGTTCCTGGACAAATTCAATGAGTGCTTCATTGAAGCGTCCCGCCATGCCCTGATCCGAACCAAAAACGACGATCAGGGTAGTCCGTGGGTCTTGCTGGCGTCCGCTGTGAGGGTGAGTTCGCAAAGCAGCCCGCAGCCCCATTTCAACACAATGAAAATATTCCTCAAGAGAACGGGTCGCCTCTTCGTACTGACGAATGCTGACCGCGGCCAGGGACTTCATCGTCCGTACTACGGTATACAGGTCGTCTGCACTCTTGAGCTTGCGCTCCATGCTTTGGAGTGTCTGCATAGGGTTTATTTGTTTTTTTCTTTGCGACTGGTTGAATTGTCTTTTTTGGTCATCTTTTCTTCTCCTTTGGTCAGGCCGGCAACGGCCTTTTGTGCCATGTCACGCAGTTTCACCTGATCCTCATTCGCAAGTTTTTCCCCTGCTTCAATCTTCAGCGCCACCTCGTCATCCTGTTGCAGAGCTTCTCGCACGAGGGTCTCCGCTTCCATCAGTTTTTCTTCAGGGATCGTATCAAAAATCCCTTCATTGACTGCGAGGAGCACGATAATCTGCTGGGAGGCTGACAGCGGCGAGTATTGTGGCTGTTTCAGAATTGAACGTACCCGGCGTCCTCTTTCGAGGGTTTTGCGGGTGTCTTCATCCAAACGTGTTCCAAAACGTGAAAAGGCTTCAAGCTCTTCAAACTGAGAGTAGGTCAGACGCAGGTCTCCGGCGACGCTGCGATAAGCCGGAAATTGGGTTTTTCCGCCGACCCGGGAGACCGATTTGCCGATATCAATAGGGGGCAGGTTGCCTTTGCGAAACAGATCAGGAGAAAGATAGATCTGTCCGTCGGTAATGGAGATCAGATTGGTCGGAATATAGGCGGAGATATTCTGAGCCTCCGTTTCGATGATGGGCAGGGCGGTCAGTGACCCCCCTCCGAGTTCTTTGCGCAGACGGGTCGAACGTTCCAAAAGGCGCGAGTGAATATAGAAGATATCTCCGGGAAAGGCTTCGCGTCCCGGAGGGCGTCGCAACAGCAGGGAAAGCTCGCGGTAAGCGCGGGCGTGGTGGGTGAGATCGTCGTAGACCACGAGGACGTCTTTGCCCTGCTCCATGAAATATTCAGCCATGGTGGTAGCGGCGTAAGGTGCAATATATTTTAAGCCGGGAGCATCGTCACCCAGGACCGTCACCACCGTCGTGTATTCCATGGCGCCGTGTTTTCTCAGATCAGCGACTACCCGTGCGACGCTCGCAGCACGTTGTCCAATGGCGCAATAAAAGCAGAGCACCCCCTTGCCTTTCTGGTTGATGATGGTATCGATGGTGATGGCTGTTTTACCGGTCTGGCGATCACCGAGGATCAGTTCGCGCTGTCCGCGCCCGATGGGAATCAGGGCGTCAATCGCCTTGAGTCCGGTCATCAGTGGAACGGTTACCGGGGCCCGGTCCATAATTTCGGGAGCCGGGCGCTCGATCGGGCGCCGCTCACGAAAGCGCAGACCGCCCTTGCTGTCACGCACCCTTCCGGTCGGATCGAGTACCCGCCCGATGAGTTCATCTCCCACCGGCACATCGAGCACCCGCCCGGTACGGCGTACTTCGTCGCCGGCTCCAAGATGTTCATATTCGCCGAGCATGATGACCCCGACTTCACGGGAATTGACGTTAAACGCCAGACCGAGGGTTCCCCCGGGAAAGGCGAGCAATTCCTCTGACTGGACTTGGTCAAGACCGTGTACCCGCGCAATGCCCTTGCCGATATAATCAACCCGACCGAACACCTGAGGATGAAGAACAGGGGTGTAGTCTGCCAGACTGCGATCAAGAGAGGCGAAAGTATCCTCAAGTATTTTAGTCGTTTGCGGTGTGTTGTCGGTCATTGCCTCTTTCCATCAATGGGCAGGAATCTGCTGCGGGAATTTTTATGAGTGTTTTTCATCTTCCTCTTTATCTTCTTTTTCCCCGTTTTTGTCGTTGGACCCATTTTCATTGCCCCTTCTCTGTTCATGGGCTTTTTCTTCAACCAGGGAAATTACCCGGGACTGTAATTCTTCAAGATAGTTCTCAATTCCCCAGGAAAGGCGGATGTTTCCTGCCCGGGCTTCGATGCCTAAGGGGCCTTCTGGGTCAATCTGGTAAACAATAGCTGCATCTTTCCCACATATTTCGTGAAAAATTGTCGTCAGCTTGCGCTGTTCCGGCGCAGCTAGTTCACATGTTGATCGAACGATGATCTGGTCGGTGTCGGCGGCGTGCCGGAGTTTTTTTCTGTCATCCTGGTCAAGATTTTCGATTTTCGTCGCAAGGACCTGGGTCAGGCGGTTATTCAAGGGTTCATCCGCCAGGTCATCGATGATGCGGCGAACATATTTGAGGATCTCCTGGCTTCCGCGCTTTTTGAACTTGCGGGCAAAGGCTTCTTTTTCCTTGTCCAGTGCCTGCAACCACTTTGCGCGCTGGTCTTCAACATCTTTCCTGGCTTGGGCAAGGATCTCCGTTTTTCGCAGGTCCGCCTGCTTTTCCGCCTGTTCGATTTTTTTGCCTGTTTCTTTATCAAGATTGTCGAGTTTTAGCTGGTACTTCTCAATCAGGTTTTGCGCCCCTTTCTTTTTTTCTGCGGCTTCCTCGAGGCGCTGTCTGATCTTGTTTTCTCTTTCGGTCATATGTCCGACGATCGGGCGATAGAGAAACCGGTGGAGAAGAAAAACCAGGATGAGAAAATTGACGATCTGGGCAGCGACCGTAAACCAGTCGATAAGCATCTCAACCTCCAGCTGTCTGGCTCAGAAAATAATTCCAGAAAGGGTTTGCGAAGAGCAGAATCATCGAGACGACAAAGGCGTAAATGGCCGTCGATTCGACCATGGCAAGGCCGACGAAGAGGGTTCGCGTGATGGTGTTGGTTTCGTCAGGTTGCTGTGCCATGGCTGAGAGGGCCTGGGCCAGAGCGCGACCTTCACCGAGGGCAGGCCCGATAGCACCGATACCGATGCACAGACCGCTACTGATGATAGAGGCGACGGCGACCCAACCAAGACTATCCATGAGAGATACCTCCTTTGTCACGGGGTTGTTTTTCTGATTGATCGGTATTGCCTTCCTTCTCCTGCTGGAGTCTGGCGGCTGCGGCCAGGTAGACAGCCGCAAGAACGGCAAATATATAGGCCTGGATGACGCCGGTGATCAGTCCGAGAATGTTCATCAGCACGGGAAAGAAAAGGGGGGCGATAGACAGCAGTATCCCTGCGATCATCGCTCCGCTCATGATATTTCCGAACAGCCGGACTGCCAGGGCCAGGGTGCGTGAGATTTCTCCCATGATATTGAAGGGGAGCATAAAGGGGGTCGGCTGGATGTATTGCTTCAAATAGCCGAGCAGTCCCCGGCGGCGAACCCCCCAGGCTGGCACAGCGACGAAGACGCAAATAGCCAGTGCCGCGGCGGTGGACAGGGAACCGGTCGGCGCCCGGTAGCCCGGCACGACAGCGAGAATGTTGGGTACCAGGATAAAAAGAAAGAGGGTGCCGATAAAGGGGAGGAATTCATCGACCGGTTTCAGTCCCATGTCACCGATCTGGTTGCGGATATTGCTCACCACCACTTCCATCAGATTCTGCCCACGACCCAGGTTTTTACTGGAAGTCAGACCTATGGTCACGAATATCGAAAACCCGACCAGTAGCAACATATTCAGCCAGGTCATGACGATAGTGGAATTGAGTTTGACAAAACCATGTTGCCAGTAAATGAAGGCATCGGGAGTAATTTCCATGAAAGCGCTATCTCACCTGTCTGTTGTTATTGTTGGTCGGTTGTTGGGTTTTCGGCTATTCATCCGGGTTAATACCTGACGGCTGATCAGCAGACCGAGCAGGGCTGCGACCAGCGCCTGCCATCCCCAGGGGATCAGGGCGTAGAAGGCCGCCAGTGCCGCCGCCATACGCAGGAAGAAGCTGCTGACCAGCAGCAGATGGGGATTGCCGCTGGTCGGGATACGCTTCACCGTCAACCATAGTCCGCCGAAATAGAAGACTCCGATAAGGCCTCCAGCGATAAAACAAGCTGCGAGCTGCCATCCCTCAAGGGTCATTTCCCCCCCCTTTGTGCACGTCGTTTTGCTGGTTGCGGTGAAATTCATCTTCGATGTTAGTGCGTTCGCGACTGACCCAGAACCAGGCGTTCAGACAGCCCACCCCGATACCGATCACCAGCATCATCAAGGTCCAGGAGTATTGCCCTGCAAAACGGGTATCGATCCAGATGCCGGCAGCGATCGCAACCAGCGTCGGTATTGCTACCGACCACCCTACCAGCCCGAACATCCCGAAGCCGAACCACATCCCCTGGTCACCCTGACGCTGGGCACGCATCTTGCGCTTCTGGGTTTTTTCCACCTTGCGTCTGAAGTCTCCATGGGGATCTTTTCTCATCGATTTATCTGTCACAAAAACCTCATCAATCTTAAATATTTTCTGTTCATCTATTGATGCACTCGCAAAAAGTCATAGGATGATGGCGTCGCAAAAAACTCACCAACTGCCGCGTTGCTGCGTTTATTTCGCTGCTTCGACGTACGTAAGTACGCCTCATTGCTCAACAAACGCGCGCCTTGCATTTGGCGCTTTTTGCTTAGCCAGCTAACCGGATACTTTTTGCGAAAGCATCAGAAGTAAGAAGTAAAAAGCCGGCACTGCCAAAAAAGGTGCCGGCTTTTTTTGTTAGTCAATAAAAAATGGTCAGGGCAACAATAGATCAGTTGACCGGAAGAGAGTTTTCGTTGATCAATTTAAGCAAGTCATCGACGGGGCGATAGCCGGCATGGATCTGGCCGTTGGGCAGAATCAGGGTCGGTGTGCCGGTGATCTGCAGCGACTGGGCGAGAGCCTGGTTCTGGCGCAGGGTATCTGAATCGCAGCTTGGTTCCGGCAGGGCTTTGCCGGCAAATGCCAGCTCTAACTGCTCCAACGATTTATTACAAAGGATAGTTTGAGAGATACGCTGTGAGTTAGGTTGCATGGGCAGCAGAACCATCTGGAAAAGCAGATTGGGGTTCTTCTCCAGGGCCTGGTAAAGCACGGTGTGCAACTGGCTGCAGAACGGGCAGAGAGGGTCAGTGAAAACAATCACCTGCTGTTGTGCCTGAGGATTACCGAGGGGCAGGGCATCATCAAGGGGGATGGCTGACACATCGACCGGATTAAGCCGGCGGAACAGGTCTTCAGTGAGATTGCGCCGCTGTTTTAGGTCGATGACATTGCCCGAGATCATATAGGTGCCGCTGGCATCAAGATACAAAGGGATGTTTCTTCCCTGCATTTTTACGCTGACCAGATACAGTCCGGGAATTTCTGACGGATCGACCGCCAGAACCTCACCTTGAATATCCTTGAGAGCCTCGATAGCGGCTTCTTTGGTCAGGGTGGCCGGCGCTGCGGCGGCCAGAGTGGTTGTGCCGGTCAATACGACCAGCATCAGCGTTGTTAAAAGTAGTTTGCGCACGGTGTTGCTCTCCTGTTGTGGTAATAAGATGGATGTTGGGTTTGTTTGTCGCGAGACTATAACACGAATCTCAGGTGCTTGTCAGTCCCCGTGGCGTATCGCGCCTTAAGAGAAATAATTTGACAAATCCGCGCCCCCTTTTTATAGTCCCTGCGACTTCGATGCCCTTAATTAAGAGGGCTTTTTTATTGGTGTACGAAAAAATCAGGAGACATGGATAATGGGCAAAAATTTTAAGGTTGCAGTGTTGCCGGGCGATGGAATCGGTCCTGAAGTGATGGCAGAGGCATTGAAGGTACTTGATGCGGTTGAGCAGCGTTATGATGTTCGTTTTGAGCGCACACCAGCCAATGTTGGTGGCGCTGGTATTGACCTCGAAGGTACAGCTCTGCCTGAGACAACGGTTGCAATCTGTCAATCGGCCGATGCCATTCTGTTCGGTAGCGTCGGGGGCCCCAAATGGGAATCTTTGCCACCAAATGAACAGCCCGAGCGCGCGGCATTGCTCCCGTTGCGCAAAATTTTTGGCCTTTTTTGCAACCTGCGCCCGGCGATTATTTTTCCTGCCCTGACCGGTGCGTCCAGTTTGAAAGAGGAGATTATCGCGGGTGGTTTCGATCTTCTTGTCGTGCGTGAATTGACTGGCGGCATTTATTTCGCCGAGCCCAAGGGAATCGAAGGGGCGGGCCCTGCGCGCACCGGTTTTGATACCATGAAATATTCTGAAGCTGAGGTCGAGCGCATCTCCCACGTTGCCTTTGCCGCCGCGCGCAAGCGTAGTAAAAAAGTTTGCTCCATTGACAAGGCTAACGTTCTGTCAACGTCGGTGGTCTGGCGTGAAGTGGTTGAACGGGTAGGTAAGGAATACCCTGATGTCGAACTGAACCATATGTATGTTGATAACGCGGCCATGCAGCTGGTGCGCTGGCCAAAGCAGTTTGATGTCATGCTGTGCGGCAATATGTTTGGTGATATCATCTCTGATGAAGCGGCAATGCTGACCGGTTCGTTGGGGATGTTGCCCTCTGCTTCTCTGTCTGAGGGGAGTTTTGGCATGTACGAGCCTTCCGGGGGCAGTGCCCCGGATATCGCCGGCCAGGGAATTGCCAATCCGATTGCGCAAATTCTCTCCGCGTCGATGATGCTGCGCTATTCCTTTGCTATGATCGATGCAGCTGATGCGATTGACGCAGCGGTTGAAAAGGTGCTCAACGCCGGCTATCGGACTGCTGACATCTATCAGGGGCATCCTGGTGAAAAGAAGGTTGACACCGTAACCATCGGAGATGCCATCGTCGCCGCCATTGGCTAGGATGGTCAGGATACCGGGCTGATGCCGGAAAAAATAAAGCTCACCCTTGCTTATGACGGCAGTGCTTACGTCGGCTGGCAACTGCAGCCCAACGGCATTTCGGTTCAGGAGTGTGTTGAGCGGGCGCTGTTGCAGCTGTGCGGTGAGCGGATTCGCGTCCATTCCTCGGGGCGTACCGATGCCGGAGTGCATGCCCGCGGCATGGTCTGTCACTTTGTTGCTGCACGGGTGTTGCCGTTGAGCGCCTGGCGGGAGGGGTTGAACCGGTTTTTGCCTGAGGATATTGCGGTACGTGAGGCGGAAAAAGTGGCCGACGATTTTCATGCGCGTTATTCGGCTATCGCTAAACACTATCGTTATACCTTGTTGCGCGATCCTGTGCGGTCGCCATTGGAACGGCGCACCAGTTGGCGGATTAAAAGCCTCCTCGATCTGGATCGCATGCAACAGGCCTGCACTGTGCTGATGGGTATTCATGACTTTGCTGCGTTTCGCGGTGCCGGTTGCAGTTCCGCAGTGACGCAAAAAGAAATATATAACATCACCCTGACAGAAGCTGACAGGCTGCTTTATGTTGACGTCTATGGCAGCGGTTTTTTGCGTCATATGGTGCGGATGATAGTGGGAACCCTGGTTGAAATCGGACGCGGTCGCCGTTCTGTTGCAACCCTCAGGATGATGCTGTCGGAACCCGATAACGCCCCTGCGGCGATAACGGCTCCGCCCCACGGATTGTGCCTGATCCAGGTTGAATATGGTACGCGTCAACAGGTTCGGCAAGGGGCACGCGAAAATTACCTTGACAGGGCTGAATGACTCGGATAAATTTACCGCTTTGTGAGCCCCACAACCCTTTTAATAAGTCAGATGTTCAGAGAGGAACGCGATGAGTACTGCAATCGCTAAAGAGCAGGATATCAATAGAGCCTGGTATGTCGTTGATCTGGAAGACGTTGTTCTGGGTCGCGCTGCGACAGAAATCGCCCGTATTTTGCGTGGAAAACACAAGCCCATCTATACACCCAGTGTCGATACCGGCGATTTTGTCATCGTGCTGAACGCCGACAAGATTAAGTTGACCGGCAATAAACTGGCGGATAAAAAATATTATCGCCATACCGGATACGTGGGTGGCATCAGAGAAATTACTGCCGAAAAACTGCTTGCCAAAAAGCCGGAGATGCTGGTTCAGGAAGCGGTTAAAGGGATGTTGCCGAAAAACAAGTTGGGACGCAAGATGTTCACCAAGATGAAAGTCTACAGTGGCAGCGAGCACCCCCACACGGCACAGCAACCCAAAGAATTGAAGATCGCATCAAGGGAGAATGGCTAACATGGCAGAGCAGAAATATTATGCAACCGGTAAAAGAAAAACCTCCATTGCCCGTGTCTGGTTAACCCCCGGCAGCGGCGTTATCACTGTCAACAAACGTCCGCTCGATGTGTTTTTCGGTCGCGAAACATCCAAGATGGTTATTCGTCAACCGCTGCAACTGACAGATAATCTGGGCAAGTTTGATGTTACTGTGAATGTTGTCGGTGGCGGCATTTCCGGTCAGGCTGGTGCCATCAAACACGGCATTACCAAGGCATTACTCGAGGTTGACCCCGCGTTGCGCGGTGTGTTGAAAAAGGCTGGTTTTATTACCCGCGACAGTCGCATTAAAGAACGTAAGAAATACGGTCGCGCCGCTGCTCGTCGGAGTTTCCAGTTCTCCAAACGTTAATCAGCGCAAACTCTTTACTTGTTATTGTCAACAAAAAAAGGGAAGCCCGTCCGGGGTTTCCCTTTTTTTTGTTGAACTGGCGAATTGCCGTTGTTTTAGCGTAAGATAGTTTTTAATTTTCCAAGTCAGTTCGTTATCCACACCATACAGGCAGCAGTGATCTGGTAGGGCTCGATCTGTGTTGTTGTGGTATTTGTTTCCTACGCCTAGTGTTGGAGGGTTCCATGGTTAAAGTTGCCGTTGCCGGTGCCAGTGGATATACCGGTGTTGAGCTGTTGCGCTTGCTGGTTGGTCATCCGCAGGTGGATATTTCTGTGGTGACCTCGCGTCAGCACGAAGGGGTGGCTGTTAACCGGGTTTTTCCTTCTTTGAATGGTTTTTGTGATCTGGTATGTGAGCCGCTGGATGTGTCTGCCATTGCCGCACAGGTAAATCTGGTTTTTACCGCTTTGCCCCACAAGTCGTCCATGGATGTCGTTCCCGGGTTTCTTGCCGCCGGTTGTCGGGTCGTCGATCTCTCTGCCGACTACCGTCTTAACGATAAGGCGACCTACGAACACTGGTACCAGCGCCATACCAGTCCGGAACTTTTTTCAGAGGCGGTATACGGCCTTCCCGAGCTCTACCGCGAGCAGATTAAAGGTGCCCGGCTTATCGCAAATCCCGGCTGTTACCCGACCAGCGTTATTCTGGCCTTGACGCCTCTGCTCGAACAACAGCTCATTGATGCCCGCAGTCTGATTATCGACAGCAAATCCGGAACCAGTGGTGCCGGGCGCGGGCTTAAGGAAGGGTCGTTGTTTTGCGAGGTCAATGAGGGTTTCAAGGCTTATGCCGTCGGCAGCCACCGTCATACCCCTGAAATTGAGCAGGAATTGAGTCAGTTGGCGGGGTTTGACGTGCGCATCAATTTTACCCCGCACCTGTTGCCGGTCAATCGCGGCATTCTGTCAACCTGTTACGCATCGTTGGTCAAAGCCCGGTCAACCGCTGAAATACTGGCCTTTTATCAGCAACGTTACGCTGATGAACCTTTTGTGCGGGTTCTGCCGGAAGGTGAGTTGCCGAATATCGCTCACGTACGCGGCACCAATTTCTGTGATATCGGTCTGATTGTTGATCCCCGTACCGGGCGGGTGATTGTGGTATCGGTCATTGATAATCTGGTCAAGGGGGCAGCGGGGCAGGCGCTTCACAATATGAATCTGATGTATGGGTTTAATGAGACCCACGGTTTGGGGATTGTTCCGACCTTTCCGTGAAGAGCGGATCTTTGCGCTTGTTTGTGTTGATTTTTCCTGTTGTACAGGTGCTGTCATGCTGGAGCAGGGACGCATCATTGCTGATTGCACCGTGACCCGTCAACTTGCAACGTTAGATTCCCGTTTAGAATATCTGGTCAAGACGGAGTCGGGTGAAGAAAAGCTGGTGCAATTCAGCGTCTCGCCGAACTGGAGTCGGGCACAGCGTCAGTCCTTTCATGAACAGGTGAAAGCCCTTTGTGCACTGAGTGTTCCCGCCGTGGGTGCGCCGACCCGGGTTAGCGATCAGGATGGAGAGCTTTTTTGTCCCTATCCGCTGGCGTCTGGTGTGGCGCTGCACAAAGTCGGCGACGATCAAGGGCGATCCCTTGTCATTACGGGGATATACGTACACTGACAAGTCAGGTAAAACAAGCAGCCAAGACAGTAAACGTCTGCTGCCGATGAGCCTGCTCAAGCAGATCAATAACGGCGCGGAACAATTCCAGCATCGCCCGGACGGTACGTTCATCAGTCTGAATATGCTGCAGCATTATCGTTCTAATAATTTTAATGGTGATATGCGCAAGCGTGTTTATCCGGTTAAACAACAGGATCAATGGCGCGCGCAGTACGAGGGGGGACGATAGCGCAAAGCCCCAGGTACAGAAGTGACTTCATGGCTTTGTCCGTGGTTTGAGCGCTAAAAATCGCTGGGTGCTTGTGCGTCTTTTTCTGTGCATCAAGGGCTCAGCGCTCCTCTGCCGGGAGCCCGGCTTGCTCTGCGAAAGCGATTGACAAGAGGGGTTAACTATGATTTTCTAGGTCGCTATTTGAACGGTTATGGATCGGTTTGATGTGGTTATCTGATTTTGATTTTACCTTGCCGGAGGAGTTGATCGCTCAAGCGCCCACCGGGCGGCGCGACGCTTCCCGGCTGTTGTCTGTCGAGCGTCTGACGGGTTCCATGGCGTCTCGGCAATTTATCGAGATCGTTGATGTTTTTCGTCCCGGGGATGTGCTGGTTATCAATGATACCGAGGTCATTCCGGCGCGCTTGTTCGGCCACAAAACGAGCGGTGGGCAGGTTGAGGTGCTGCTTGTGCGTCGTTGCCCGGATGAGCCTTCCGGACAAGACTGGTTGTGCATGACCAGAAGCTCCAAGCCGCTAACGGCTGGTACCAGGCTGATCTTTGACGCGCGTCTGACAGCCGAGGTGTTGCAGGCCGGAGATGACTACCTGCGGCGCGTACGCTTTGATTGCCAGGATGATTTCTGGCAGGTTGTTGACGAGATTGGGCATCTGCCCCTTCCTCCCTACATCAGGCGCCCCGCTACGCCGAGTGACCGTTCGCGCTACCAGACCGTTTTTGCCCGGGAAAAGGGGGCGGTAGCTGCACCAACAGCGGGGTTGCATTTTACTGCGGAGATTCTCGAACAGATACGCGCCAAAGGGGTTGAGATCTGCAATCTGACCCTGCACGTCGGTCCGGGAACCTTTCTGCCGGTACGGGTTGAGGATGTCCGCCAACATAAGATGCACGCGGAATACTATTCCATTCCGGCGGCAACGGCGCAAACCATCAACCGGGCGCGTGCTGGCGGCGGGCGAGTTTTCGCAGTTGGAACCACCGTTACCAGGGCGCTTGAAACAGCAGTCGGTGAAGATGGGCTGCTCGAGGCCGGTGATGGTGACAGTGAAATCTTTATTATTCCCGGCTACCGGTTCAAGATCGTTGATGCGCTGATTACTAACTTTCATCTGCCCAAATCAACGCTGTTGATGCTGGTCAGTGCTTTTGCCGGACGTGAACTGATGTTACATGCTTATGATCGGGCTGTTAGTGAAAAATACCGCTTTTTCAGTTACGGCGATTGCATGCTGATCTTATGATGGTGGGCAAAGCACGAACGATGACAGCTGATTTTCGCTTTGACCTGCTGGTACAGGATCAGACGACCCAGGCTCGGCGCGGGCGGATTCGGACACCGCGTGGCATCATTGAGACACCGATCTTCATGCCCGTCGGCACGCAAGGAACGGTCAAGGGGATGTTGCCGGAGACGCTCAAAGAGATAGGTGCCCAGATTATTCTGGCAAATACCTATCATCTTTATCTGCGTCCCGGGCATCGGCTGGTGGAACACCTCGGAGGGTTGCACCGCTTTATGAACTGGGACCGTCCGATCCTCACGGACAGCGGCGGTTTTCAAGTGTTCAGCCTCGGTGATCTGCGCAAAATTACCGAAGAAGGTGCCCAGTTCCAGTCTCACCTGGATGGCAGTCGTCATCAGTTGACCCCGGAATTGTCCATGGAGATACAGTTGGCACTGGGTTCCGACATCATCATGGTGTTCGATGAGTGTATTCCCCATCCGGCTGAGCGCTCCTATGTTCTGGCTTCTACCGAACGTTCGGCGCGCTGGGCGAAACGTTGTCGCGCTGTCGTTCCCCCCGGGTCGGCAGCAGCACTTTTCGGCATCGTTCAGGGCGGTATGGACCTGGAACTGCGTCAACGCAGTGCCGAGCAGTTACTTGATATCGGTTTTGAGGGCTACGCTTTAGGTGGTCTGTCGGTCGGTGAAGAAACGGCATTGATGTATGACATGATGGAGTGCAGCCTGCCCTTACTGCCGGTTAACGCACCGCGCTATGTGATGGGAGTCGGTACCCCGGAAAACCTGATTGAAGGGGTGGCGCGGGGCTGTGATATGTTCGACTGTGTCATGCCGACTCGCAACGCGCGCAACGGTGTTCTTTTTACCCGCTTTGGCAAGATCGTCATCAAACAGGCGCGCTACCGTGATGATGCCGGGCCGCTTGACCCTGATTGTGACTGTTACGTCTGCCGAAACTATAGCCGCGCCTATTTAAGTCATCTGTATCACAGTAACGAGGTGCTCGCAGCGGTACTTAACACGCACCATAATCTTTATTATTATCTGCAGCTGATGCGCGAGATACGGGATGCCATCGCTGCCGGTTGTTTTGCCGATTATCGGCGCTCATTCTATGCCCGGCGGGATCTGCCCTCAGGCTGATCTCGTATTCACTTTTTTAAGGAAGAATTTTTTCTACCTAACAAACCAAGGAGAACAACATGATATCAAATGCTTACGCAATGGCTGAAGGCGGCGCCCAGCAAGGTAACCCCTACTCCGGCATTATTATGCTGGTGGCAATGTTTGCCATCTTTTATTTTCTGCTCATCCGTCCGCAGCAGAAGCGCGCCAAGCAACACCGAGAACTGGTCAACAATCTGAAGTCGGGGGAGACTGTGGTCACTGCCGGCGGCATCCACGGTAAGATTACAGCTGTTGAAGACACGGTCGTTACACTTGAAATAGCTAATGGCGTCAAAATTAAAATGAATCGGGCGTCGATTACCGAGGTGAGACAATAATCAGTTTCTGCATCGGAAACGGCACCATGTCCATCCGGTCTTTGCGGGTGGGCACAGATTGAGTATTCGGTTGTTATTGCTCAAGGGAGATACGACACAGATGTCTAATAGTCTTAATACCAGGGGCCTGGTGGTTATATTTTGCCTGCTTCTGTCGTTGTTTGCGCTGGTTCCAACGCTGCTGCGCGGTGATGTTCCTTCATGGTGGCCGAAAACCTTTGGTCCGATCCAGTTGGGGCTCGATCTGCAGGGGGGGATGCATCTGGTGCTCGGCGTCGATGTTGACAAGGCGGTAGAAAGCCGCGTTGATACCATCATCGATCAGACCGAAGTCCGTTTGAAAGAGCAGGACATTATCTACAAACGGGTTGAGCGTCGGCAGGGTGATCGGCTTGTTGTCCAGGTTTATGATCAGGACGAAGGACATAAAGTTGATGCGTTGATGAAAAGCGACTTTCCGGCACTGGAACCAGCTACCATTACCGGGACCGGTGGTTATATCGAAAAGCATTTTCGCTTGAGTGATGATGAAATTGAAAACATCAAGGACTATGCCGTACGTCAGGCGCTGGAAACCATGCGTAATCGGGTCGATCAGTTTGGCGTCAGTGAGCCGACGCTACAACGACAGGCCGGCAATCGTATTCTCATCCAGTTGCCGGGGGTCGATGACCCGGATCGCGCCATCTCCCTGTTGGGTAAAACTGCCCGGCTCGAATTCAAAATGGTCGATGAAACAGCCAATATTCAGGAAGCTCTGACCGGACGCCTGCCGGAAGGTACACAGTTGCTGTATGAACGCAGCACCAATCGCGCCAGTGGGGTCGAAACCGAAATTCCCCTGGTGGTTTCAACCCAGACGATTCTCACCGGCGATCTTCTGGCTGATGCCAATGTGCGTATTGATACCCGTTTTAACGAACCCTATGTGTCGATCGACTTCAATGCTGTAGGAGCCCGTCGTTTTGACCAGATCACTGCGGCTAACGTTGGCCGCCGCATGGCCATTGTGCTTGACGATACAGTCTATTCCGCTCCAGTGATTCGTGAGCGGATTTCCGGTGGCAGTGCCCAGATTTCCGGCTCTTTTACCTCACAGCAGGCGACGGATCTGGCCATTGTACTGCGTGCCGGATCGCTGCCGGCACCGGTTGAGATTCTTGAAAATCGGACAGTCGGCCCGTCTCTGGGACAGGATTCCATCGATAGCGGCATCAAGTCTATCTGGGTAGGCGCCCTGATGGTTCTGGTTGTTGTTATCGTCTATTACCAGCTGTCCGGTTTGATTGCCATTAGCGCCTTGATGATGAACCTGTTTTTTATCGCGGCTATGCTGTCGATGTTCGGCGCGACCCTCACCCTGCCCGGGTTAGCCGGTATTGTCCTCACGGTTGGTATGGCTGTTGATGCCAATGTGTTGATTTTTGAGCGGATTCGTGAAGAGCTGGCGCTGGGCAGAGCCCCCAGGCTGGCCATTGATTCCGGCTATAGCAAAGCCTTTTCAACCATTATCGACGCCAACCTGACAACCCTGCTGGCTGCCCTGGTATTGTTCCAGTTCGGTACCGGTCCGGTACGTGGATTTGCCGTTACTCTCTCGATCGGGATCATCGCTTCGTTGTTTACCGCGATTTTTGTTTCCCGTTTCATCTTTGACTTTTTCTTGAAAAGCCGCAACATCAAGCGGCTGAGTATATAAGGAGAAAGACGGCATGCAACTCATCAAGCCGGGTATCAATATTGATTTTATCGGCAAACGTAAGTTTGCGCTAATTATTTCGCTGGTGCTTATCCTGATCGGCCTTGCTTCGCTGGTTCGCCATGGTGGCCCCCACTACGGGATCGATTTTGCCGGGGGAACCCTGGTTCAGGTCCAGTTCGAGCGCCAGACAAGCGCTGCAGAAATCAACAATGCTCTGACGGACCTTGATCTTGGCAGCCCGGTTGTTCAGCGCTTTGGTGATGACAGCAATGAGTTCCTTATCCGCGTTGAGCGTACCACCGGTGAGCTGCAGGGGATTTCTGTGTTGATTACTGAAACCCTTGAGCAAACTTATGGTGTCGGGCAGGTTGAGGTGCGTCGAGTTGAGATGGTTGGTCCCCAGGTCGGCAGGGATTTACGTAACAAGGGGATGTGGGCTATTTTTTATGCCATGCTCGGGATCCTCGCCTATATTTCCTGGCGGTTTGAATTTCGCTTTGCTATCGGTGCTATTATCGCACTGTTTCACGATGTGGTGATTACCCTGGGGATGTTCAGTCTGTTCGCCAAGGAAATCGACCTGCCGATTATTGCCGCTTTTCTGGCGATCATCGGCTATTCCTTAAATGACACCATTATTGTTTATGATCGGATTCGTGAAAATCTCGGCAAACACAATAAGGAAAGCTTCACTTTTATTCTCAACCGCAGTATCAATGAAACTCTCTCGCGCACTATTATTACCTCAGGAACCACCCTGTTGGTTGTGCTGTCATTGTTTGTTCTGGGTGGTGGTGTGATTCACAACTTTGCCTTTGCCATGCTCGTGGGTGTTTTAGTTGGTACCTATTCGTCTATTTTTGTCGCCAGTCCCTTGCTCCTGTTGTGGCAAAAAAAGGCGGTCAAACCGGCCTGATTCTATTCGTCGTCAGTATCTAATGGAGAAGCAATGAAGAAAGAAACCATCGTTTTTGCCGTTGTGGCGTTGATTGTCGGTGTACTGGGCGGGGTTATCTATTCAAACTGGCAACGCGATACAGCTCAACCTGGCGCCGTCGGTGCCCCTCCGTCAGCAGCAGGGGTTCCCCTGGTCAATTATCAGCAGCAGATTAACACCCTCGAAGGGATCGTCGCGCGTGAGCCTGAAAATCGCAACGCCTGGGTCCAGTTGGGAAATAACTTCTTCGGTTCCGATCAGCCGATCAAAGCAATCGAGGCTTATGACAAGGCGCTTGCGCTTGGTCCTGATGATCCCAATGTGATCACCGATCAGGGCACCATGTTCCGCCGGGTCGGCTGGTATGATCGTGCCATTAGTAATTTCCAGCGCGCTGCTGAACTTGATCCCAATCATAAGCAGAGTCGCTACAATTTGGGTGTGGTTTACCGCTACGACCTGCAGGATTTCCCCAACGCTATTGTGGCGTGGGAGAGTTTTCTGGCATTGAATCCAGGCGGTAGTGTTGACCAGATTAGCGCCGAGATCGAATTTATGAAGAACCACCCACCAATGCCGCAGACACCACGCCCCTAGATCTGTCCGCTACCCGATCTGTTTTTAACTGATCGGGTACGATCTTTTACAAGGTTTTTATGCTGCCAGTCCGCCAACGCCGTTGGACATTACGGGCCCAGCCACCTGCACCTCATCTGGTTCTGAAACTGGCGGAGTCGTTGCAGATCAGTGAATTGCTCGCTGCCATTCTCTGCCGGCGCGGCTATGCTACAAGCGCCGACGCGCGATTGTTTTTACAGTCGGCGTTAGCGATGCTGCCCGACCCCGATCTGTTGCCGGACATTGATAAAGCCTGTCAACGCCTGCAAGAAGCTCTGGAATCAGGTGAAAGAATCAGTGTCCATGGTGATTATGACGTCGATGGTATCAGCGGCTGTACGCTGCTGGTCGAGGCGCTTCGTGCTTTTGGCGGTCAGGTCGATTACCATGTCCCCTTACGCTTAATAGAAGGCTATGGCTTGTCTGCCGATGCTATTCGTCAGGTTGCCGCACAGGGCTGTCAGCTGGTTGTTTCGGTTGATTGTGGTATCAGTGCCCACGCCGAAGCCAAATTAGCGCAGGAACTGGGGGTTGACCTGATCGTTACCGATCACCATCAACCGGGCGACACCCTGCCGCCTGCGATTGCTCTGGTTAACCCGCAATTGCCGGCAAATCGCTATCCTTATACCCAACTTGCCGGTGTTGGCGTAGCCTTTATGTTGCTGGTTGCTCTGCGCAAACGTTTGCGCGAATGCGGCTATTTTAATCATCGTGAAGAGCCCGACTTGCGGCATTTACTCGATCTGGTAGCACTGGGTACTATCGCCGATATAGCACCCTTGACCGGAGTCAATCGTATCCTGGTCAAGACCGGATTACAGCTGCTGGAAAAGGGCGGGCGTTGCGGTGTCGCTGCTCTAAAAAACGTTTCCGGTGTCACTGCTGTCACCAGTGGGAGCGTCGGTTTCCAGTTGGCACCGCGGCTTAATGCCGCAGGACGTCTGGAAGATGCTGCTCTTGGGGTTAAATTATTGCTCGGCGAAGCTGGAATCGATGTGCAAAAGGTGGCGCAGCAACTCGATCAGTTTAACCAGGAGCGCCGGGCCCTTGAAAAAAAAGTATTAGCTGATGCCATTACGCGCGTCGAAGCTGATCAGCAGCAGCGCCGTTCGATTGTATTGGCCGGCAGCGACTGGCACTCGGGAGTGATCGGGATCGTCGCCAGCCGTCTGGTGGATCGCTACCATCGTCCGACTTTTCTGATTGCTCTGGATCAGGGTGTGGGTAAGGGCTCGGGCCGTTCCATCAAGGGTTTCGATCTCTATTTGGCACTCAAAGACTGTGGTGACTTGCTTGAAGGTTACGGTGGGCATACCATGGCGGCGGGCTTGACCATTGCCGAGCACCAGTTGGCGGAATTTTCCCGGCGCTTTGAGCAGGTAGCAAGTGAGCGCTTGACGGATGAACTCTGTACCCCGGTCATTGAACATGATGGCGAGTGCTGCCTTGATCTTTGGTCCGTTGCAGCAGTACAGGAACTTAAAGCGTTGGAGCCATTCGGCGTTGGCAACCCACAGCCGCTTTTTTTAAGTCGTCGTTGCACGGTAAGAAATTGCTCCCTGGTTGCCGAAAAGCATCTCAAGTTTGACGTTGAACAGCTGGGCACCATAGTGAGTGCCATTGCTTTTGGTTGCGGTGAGCGTTTTGCCGAGTGTGCTGGTGAGTTGGATATCCTTTATCGGCCGCAACTGAATGTATGGCGTGGCAATACCAAGGTGCAAATGCAGGTCGTTGATTTTTGCCGGGCAGGGGGCCAGGGATGATGTCAGCACACCGGGCCGTTGGTTATCAGGGCATACTGGCAGCAGAGGTAGGGCAGACTACCGTTAACGAGCCCCTGTCAAACCATAACAGCTGGCAGATTGGTGGCCCTGCGGATCTGTTGGTCGAACCGGAAAATTCGACTCAGGTTGCCAACGTCATGCGTTTTGTCCAGCACTATCAGCTGCCGCTGGTGGTGATCGGTCAGGGCACCAATCTGTTGTTTGATGATGTCGGTGTGCGTGGGGTAGTGCTGAAAATCGGTGCGCGCATGGATTACATTGATATCGATGGAACCCGTATTGTCGCCGGTGCCGGTACCTGGGTGCCACAGCTGGCACGCATGGCCATGCGCGCGGGGCTAACGGGACTTGAACATTGTATCGGTATTCCCGGCACCCTCGGAGGGCTGGTAATGATGAATGGCGGCAGCCACCGCCACGGTATCGGTGAGCATGTCGTCCGTGTCACCGTCGTCGACAAGGACGCGACCATCCAGCGGTTAAGTGCGGCTGAGTGTCGGTTTGATTATCGTTACAGCGCCCTGCAGGAACGTGGCGCGGTGGTTGTTGAGGTCGAACTGGAGTGCCCGCATGGAACCCCTGGGGCTATCCGCCGGGAGATGCTGCTTGACCTGCGCGAACGCCGCCGCAAGTTTCCGCGCAAACTGCCCAACTGTGGATCGGTGTTTTTAAGCACCAGCGCCATGCACGAAAGCGTTGGTCCGCCCGGGAAAATCATCGAAGAAGCCGGCTTGAAAGGCCTGCGCTGCGGAGGCGCAGAGGTCTCAAGGCAACATGCCAACTTCATTGTCAATCGTGGCGGCGCGACTTCTGCCGATGTCCTCAGGCTGATTTCCCGGATTCGTTCTGAAATCCGCAAGCAGCTGGGCTTTGATCTGCGTTGTGAGGTGCGTTATGTCAGTCCGAACGGGGAGATCAGCCCGGCTGATCGGATGGCGGATCGGTTGTAAAGGTTTTCTGTAGGGGCGGCCTATGCCTCGCCCGATTGTTCAACATTAACATCAGAGTCGCGGGGTTGCGGCCCCGCCCGCCGCCATACTCTTTTGTCATGCCACAAAAGAGTATGCAGAAAAAGGCACCATGCTCCTGGTCCGCTGACGCGGATACCGGTCAGCAAGCCGACGGCATGACGGGTCGGCAAAAACTCGGCTATCGCCTCAAACAGTTGCCGCCCTGTATCGTCATGCCGTCATCTTCCTGCCCGCT
>NZ_JCBCBS010000227.1:0-3123 GCF_059864205.1 Pelovirga sp. | reverse complement strand
CCACCCACCACCACCCTTGCCGCTGACAACTCTTTGACTGTGGTCGCCAGCTTGAGCACTGTCTGCGCCTCACAAGTCACGGCGGTGAACCCGACCAGATCCGGCGCAAAAGCCTTCAACGCAGACTCCAGCGCCTCCGGCTCAACCTTCAGATCAACAATACGCACCTCATGACCGTAGAGATTTCCCGCCAGGGCCTCCAACGCCAGTGGTTCACTGCGGAAGATTTTTTTGATCGAGGTAATGCCGTAGCGTTCTTCGGGAATGCTGCGGCCACAGTTAGGAGGATTGATGAGCAGGATTCCCATGGATTTTTTTTACCAGAAATAGCGAAAAAGACAAACACTAAAGATTTGGTAGAATGTAACGGACATGGTTGTGGAATGTTCTTTTGCCGATCGTTCGGGGGCACAAAAAAATTGCCCTGACATTTACATCACCTTTACATCGATATCTGTATGGTGAGGGTCAAGTTTCCATCACCAGTGACACGGACGCACAAATTTATGACAAGGAGGTGATGATTTCGTGCTGAACTGAGGCGTCCCTTACTGCCACTTACTAAATGACCATTCTTCTAAAGAGAGGTAACGATGAAAAAACTTGTTGCGTTAACGGCCATGCTGCTGCTGGCTGCCGGTTCAGTTGCTTTTGCCGAGGTGACTTATGATGCCGTCCAGAAGGTTGATGTGAGCCATCAGAGCAGTCTCAAGTTCAAAAACCTGCCCCAGTACCAGTCTTACCAGAAAAATAACGAAGATACCCAGATGACCGAGTATGGTGGTTCTGTGCCCCATCGCAAACATGATGACTTCAGCCCGCTGCCAAAGGGCTACAGGCACGCCCAGCCCTACCTGAAAAACCTCTGGCTTGGCTATCCCTTCAGCTATCAGTATGACCGTGCCCGCGGCCATACCTATGCTATTGATGACGTCTTCAAGATCGACCGGATCAATCGTTACAGCGAAAAAGCCGGTCTACCGGCGACCTGTATCAACTGCAAAACCAACACGATTCCTGACTATGTCAATGCTTTCGGCGATGCTTTCTGGTCCTCTGAATTCCACAACTATCGTCCTGCTCATGACGGCAAGATGAACTCCATTGGTTGTACCAACTGTCACGACCAGGAAAACAACTTCCGTCTGGCGATTACCAGCTTTCCGTTGGACGAAGCTCTCAAGCGGCAGGGCAAAGACTGGCGTGAAGCCTCCCGTGATGAAATGCGTTCGCTGGTTTGTGCCCAGTGCCATGTTGAATACTATTTTGAGACCGGCGTTCACGGCGTTGCTGCCAAGCCCCATTTCCCTTGGGATAATGGCATGAACCCAGGTGATATGTATGAATTTTACAGTAATGGCGAGCCCACCCCTGATGGTTTCAAAGGTGCCTTTGTTGACTGGACCCATGCTGTTTCCAAGACCCCGATGCTGAAAACCCAGCATCCCGAATATGAGATGTATTCGGATAGTATTCACGGTGCTAACGGCGTTTCTTGTGCCGACTGTCATATGCCTCGCATTAAATCAGGCCCGGCAACGATCTCCTCTCACCACTGGACCTCACCGCTTAAAGATGATGTCGGCATGAGCGCCTGCATGGGTTGCCATGGTGATAAGACCCCTGATTTCATGAAGGGGCGCGTCGAGTACCATCAGGAAAAAGTCTGGAAGCAGCTGAATATTGCTCAGGAAAAGTCGGTGCGTGCTCATGAGGCCGTACGTTTGGCGATGGAATATCCGAACCTGGCGCTGCCCAACGAGACCATCATCAATGAGGCACGTGAATTGGTACGTAAGGGGCAGTGGTTCTGGGATTATGTCTCGGCAGAAAACTCCGCCGGCTTCCATAACCCGAGTAAAGCGCTGGAAACTCTGGCGTTGTCACAGCAGTACAGTGATCAGGCAACCCAGCTGGCAATCCGCGCCACCGATTACGCTATTGCCAAGGATCTCGATAAGCCGATCAACGAGCTGGTGCCACCGATCAAGGAGCACAGCCGCAAGTTGCAGCAGAGCCAGGCACACCTGGATTCCCACCCCTGGTTGGGATATCTGCCCCTGTTGCCCGAAGCTGAGCTGATCTGGAACGGCTACGAGAGAGTGAAATAGGCCCCAACCAACGCCACATCGATTAACCAGTCGGGGCAGAGGTGGAGCCTCTGCCCTGAGAGGGAGTTATTTATGAAACAAAAAAGCTCAATCGTCTGGATCGTGGTCGTGGTTGTTCTGGCAGTGGTTCTGCTGGCAACCTGGGGATTGGCCGCGAAAACATCAACGGATAATTTCTGTGTAACCTGCCATGCTTACGAGAAGGTTTCGTGGGATCATGGCCAGCACCCTGATATCGGTTGCATCGCTTGTCATACCAAAGGTCTGATCAAGGATAAAACTGCCGGCATGCGTAAAGTCTTCCTGACCCTGACCGATCAGGTCGATCCGCACCGGGACAATTTGCCCAGTTATCTGGAAAAAACCCATGAAAACTGTGTTGCCTGTCATATGACGGAAGAAATCGTCGAGATGCTGCCGCATTTCAAGGCGCGTCATGAAGAGTATCTTAAAGCGACCCCGACCTGCATGGGATGTCATGATGCCGGTCACACCCTCAAGCTTAAGGATCTGCGTAAAGAAGGTGCGCGTTTGAGGATCTGATCTGGTGATGGTTAGTACAAAGAACGAAAAAAAGCCCCCGTTTCCAACTGGAAGCGGGGGCTTTTTTCGTGGTGCGTATCACCCTTCAAATCGATACCCCTGTCCCAGTACGGTGACGATAGATTTCGGTGCTGTCGCATCATCCTCCAGCTTTTGGCGCAGATGCTGAATATGGACATCAATGACCCGGCTCCAGGAGTAAATCGGTGAGTCTTTCCACAGGGTGCGCCTGATCTCTTCACGGGTCACCAGGCGGCCACGATTCTCGACCAGAAAGACGAGTAGCTGAAACTGCTTCGGGGTCAAGGCAATCACCTCGCCACGCAGGGTCACCTGGTGATTGCCGATGTCCACCAACAGGTCGCCGGCACTGATGGAGCGGGCTGGTTCTGCTGATGGCGCCTGGCGCAGACGCGCGCGGATACGCGCCAGCAGTTCAGAGGTTTCAAAGGGTTTGACCACGTAATCA
>NZ_JCBCBS010000009.1:0-16602 GCF_059864205.1 Pelovirga sp. | reverse complement strand
CGACAAAATCGTGAGTACGCACATAATGGGTATCAGCGGCGTGAATCGCCGCGCCTTCATCACCGAGCAACAGTCCGGTGGTATAGGGGCGATGGCTGACCTTTTCCAGCTCACTGCGCCAGAGCGGATCGACAGCGGTCGGATCAACACTCAAACGATCGATCGCAGCGCGGTAAATGCGCGCTGTCGTCGCCACGTAATAGAGGCTCTTCATCCGCCCTTCCACCTTGAAACTGCGGATTCCAGCGTCCAGCAACTGCGGCAGCTGGTCGATCAGGCACAGATCACGGCTGTTCATGATATAGGTGCCGCGCTCATCCTCCTCGATGGCAAAGCGCTCATCCGGACGGGTCTCTTCCACCAGGGCATAGTTCCAGCGACAGGGCTGGGCGCAGTCGCCGCGATTGGCACTGCGCTCAAGCAGAGCGGTGGAGAGCAGGCAGCGTCCGGAATGGGCGACACACATGGCACCATGGACAAAACACTCAAGCTCTATCGCTGTCTGCCCGGCAAAGGCACGAATATCCCCCAACGTCAGTTCCCGCGCCAGGTTGATGCGGGAGGCACCGCTTTGACGCCAGAATTCTGCCGCCCGCGGGTTGCAGCTGTTAATCTGGGTTGACATATGGATCGCCCGCCGCGGATCAACGCGCTGGATGGTCGTCAACACCCCCGGATCGGCGACGATATAGGCATCCAGATTCAACGGCTTGAGCTCTTCCAGCAATGCTTCTAAAGCAGTAAATTCCGACGGGCGCAGGGAGGCGTTAAGGGTCAGATAGAGGGCGACATGGGCAGCGGCGGTAATTGTTCGCGCCTGACGCAGATCATCCAGCGAGAAGTTGCCGGCATGGGCACGTAGACCGAACGCCTCACTTCCCAGATAAATAGCGTCGGCACCAAAACGCACGGCGGTTTTAAGTTTTTCCATGTCACCGGCGGGAAGCAGCAGTTCCGGTCGGTGGGCAGACGAATCGATCATCATTAATAGTCTCTTTCTCGCAGCATGTTCCTATCGCAGCGCGGGAGCATAACATAAAAATGCACAGAGAAAACAGCGCAAGCAAAAGCAACGGCCTGGCGATGGTCGCATTCTATTTTTTCTTCGTTATAATTAAAGTAACTATTTACCAGCCACTTTGCACGGGGTCGGGGCTACCATGACAAGGGCGACTGTCGCGCCATGGAGGGCGACAGTCGAACGGCCATGGACGGCGCAAAGTGTCCCTTGGCGTGGCAGCTCCGACCCCGTGCTGAACAAGAACTCATTAACAGCACAGACATTCTCGCACCATTCGTTCTTTTACACCCCATGGACCAAGAAAGAACATGCATATGAACAGTCCCTGGAACAGACTTCTGCTACTGATCGTGCTGCTGCTCTTTCTCAACGGCCTGTACAGCATGATGGTTGCCCCTCCCGCCACCGAGAGATCCGCAGAAATCGGCTATAGTCTGTTCAAACAACTGCTCAAGGACGACCAGATAGCCGAAGTGACCCTGGAAGGAGACACATTGTCAGGACACTTCTTTGCCCCGATTGCTCTGGCCCCGGAACAGCGGATCGCTACCACCAGTGAAAGCATTGAAAGCTTCGAGCGCTTCGAAACAGTTCTCCCCCCGTTTGCCGATACGGAGCTGCTGCCCCTGCTCGAAGAACACGATGTTTCCTTTAAAGCTCAAAAAACCGAAGACCCCCCATACTGGCTGATCAACCTGCTGCCCTGGCTCATTATTATCGGCATCTGGCTGTTGATTTTAAACCGGGCCCGCAAACAGGGGGGGCTAACAGGAGGTCTGCTCAACAAGATGGGGGAATCCGGAGCCAAGCTCTACACGCGCGAGAAATCACCGATCACCTTCGCCGAGGTTGCCGGCCAGGCGGAGGCAAAACAGGAACTGCAGGAAATTATCATCTATCTGCGCAATCCGGAAAAATTTTCCCGCCTGGGCGGACAGGTACCGCGCGGGGTGCTGCTTACCGGACCACCAGGCACCGGTAAAACCTTGATGGCCAAGGCCGTTGCCGGTGAAGCAGGAGTGCCCTTTTACAGTATTTCGGCCTCCCAGTTTATCGAGATGTTTGTCGGCGTCGGCGCCAGCCGCGTGCGTGATCTGTTTAACACGGCGAAAAAAAACGCGCCCAGCATCATTTTTGTCGACGAACTGGATGCCGTTGGCCGGGCTCGTGGAACCGGCCTGGGCGGTGGTCATGACGAACGGGAGCAAACCCTCAACCAGCTGCTATCGGAACTGGACGGCTTCGACCCTCACGATGAGGTCATTGTGCTGGCCGCGACCAATCGTCCCGATGTGCTGGATACCGCCCTGTTGCGTCCCGGTCGCTTTGACCGTCTGGTGGTTATCGGTCGCCCCGACTGGCGTGATCGTGTCGAAATCCTCAAGGTTCACACGCGCAACATGCCGCTGGCGGACGATGTTAATCTGGAAGTGATCGCCAAAGGCACCCCCGGCATGGTTGGTGCTGACTTGCGCGGCCTGGTCAACGAAGCGGCCCTTATTGCTGCGCGCGAAGATGACGACATGGTCAGGATGAATCACATGGAACAGGCCAAGGATCGGCAGTTGATGGGAATGGAACGAAAACTCTTCATGTCCGACCTTGAGCGCCACATCACCGCCGTTCATGAAGCCGGTCACGCCCTGGTCGCCAAGGCGCTGCCGCATACCGATCCGATCCACAAGATCACTATCATACCGCGTGGCCAGGCGCTTGGTATTACCCAGCAGCTGCCAACCGACGATCGTTATCATTATAACCGCAGTTATTTGCTGAATCGGATGAGTGTGATGCTCGGCGGCCGGGTGGCAGAGGCTGTGGTCTTTAAAGAAACCTCTACCGGAGCACAGAACGATCTGAAACAGGTGATGGATCTGGCCGAGAAAATGGTTTGCCAATGGGGGATGAGCGAGCGTCTTGGCCCCTTAAGTTACCCGCGTGGCGAAGAGCACCCCTTTCTTGGGCGCAAACTGACCACAGAAAAAACCTTCAGCGAACGCACAGCGTGGATCATTGATCAGGAGATCAGGCAGCTGGTCAACTCCGCTGAAACGGCAGCGAAAGAAGTCCTCAACGCAAACCGTAAATTGCTCGACCTCCTCGCCCAACGCCTGCTGGCAGAGGAATCGATCGACCAGGAGGGGTTCGAGCGATTTCTTGAAGGCAACGAAAAGATACGCCTGCCTGCCCAGGCGGACTGATCAGCGCTTGCTGACCGGGTACCCTCTCCGCAGCCGCCCGGGCTATCAGGGCGGCTGGAGATTTCAACCAAATCAAAAGACCACAACCTACCAGTTTTCCGCCAACAGTTCAAAATGATCCTGGGGATGGATACAGGCCTTGCACTCCTTCGGGGCGCTAACCCCCTCATGCAGATAGCCGCAATTCAGACAGCGCCAGACCACTTTCTCGTCTTTTTTAAATACTTTGCCGGCGTCAAGGTTGGCCAACAGACCACGAAAACGCTTTTCGTGCTGCTTTTCCGAGATAGCGATGGCCCGAAAAGCCTCGGCTACCTTGGGGAAACCTTCCGTGTCGGCCACAGCAGCAAAGGCCGGATAGAGGTCTTGATGCTCTTCGTGCTCGCCGATGGCGGCTGCAAGCAGATTCTCGGCAGTGGTGCCCATCTTGCCGGCTGGATACATGGCGGTAATTTCCAGATCGCCCCCGTCAAGAAACTTGAAAAAGCGCTTGGCATGCTCTTTTTCATGGTTGGCTGTTTCCTCAAAGACCTGGGCAATCTGCATGAATCCTTCTTTTTTGGCAATGGCTCCGTGATAAGTATAGCGATTACGCGCCTGGCTTTCGCCGGCAAAGGCTTTGAGCAGATTTTTCTCGGTTGCCGTTCCTTTGATGCTTTTTTCCATGATTTTTTTCCTCCTGGTGTTGTAAAAATGCCCAACGGTAAAGGGCAAGCAGCAGTACATGGGGAGAAATCTCCCGGGGATGGCAGTTTATTAACCCCTGACACTGGTGATTGGTAAAGCTATGCCAGACAGTCCTTGCAAACGCCGTAAATCACCACATTCTTACTGTAAACTTTCCCCCACTGCCGCACCTCTTCCGGCAGATCAAGTTGATCAATGGGTGCCCAGTCAAAATCCATAATCTTCTTACAACAGCTACAGATCAGATGATGGTGGCGGACGTGGGCCACTTCAAAACGCGCCTGACTTTCAACGGTTTCGACCCGATTGACCAGACCATGCTGAACAAGGGTCGAGAGAGTACGATAGATGGTATCCAGCGACAGGGTCGGCATTTTGTCATGAAGACGCAGATACAACTGTTCGGCACTCGGATGATCCGAGGCTTGCACCAGTTCTCTATATATTTCAAGTCGTTGCGGCGTCAGACGTAAATTCTGGCGGCGGCAGGAAGCCTGAAATATATCCATCTGTTCTTTAACTGTTATCTTCACTCTCTGGATACCACCTTATTAAGAAAAGTTCCTAGATAATCGTTCAATGTGCGGGCAAAAGTCAACCATCGTTCCCCGCAAACAGCCGCAGCCGTTATCCGTATTGACTCAACCTTTGCAACTGGGGTAGAAAGTTCACCTGCTTGCCACCATAACTCAGTTGGTAGAGTAGCTGATTCGTAATCAGCAAGTCGGCGGTTCGACTCCGCCTGGTGGCTCCAATAAAAACAAAGGGTTACAGTGTTTTCGCTGTAGCCCTTTGGTCATTTTTGCCCGCTGGCTGCCAAGCATGGCACCCGGACTGTTGAGCCTACCAATCGGAAACCAAAGATCACCTCAGCAATCCGGGTTTTCCGGCACCCTTTGTGTCGCAGATTTTTTTATCTGTCGTCCTTACCGCCACCTTGAGGAGCTGCTCGGTGCAATTTTGATTATTGTCTAATCAACTTTATGTGCTATGATCTCGAACTGTTATCTGACATTTGTGCTGCCACCACAAATTCCACGTGTACTAATTTAATCAGGAGGTTTCATGTTTATTCGTCGTATTACTCACAAATTTTTTCTCACCCTGTTCCTGTCAGGGGCGCTATTCCTGGTTTTTGGCGCTTCGGTATCTGCTTCCACCCTCACCGTTAACGACTGCATCAAATGCCACGCCCTGGAAACCCGTCAAGTCGCCGATGACGGTGCAGCGCACCAGTTTGCCATCAACTGCCTGGACTGCCATGTCCAGCATCGCCCCATGAGTGCCAGCAATATTCCTTCCTGTGCGGACTGTCACGTCGGGACCAACCATTACGCCCTGAACACCTGTAACGGCTGTCATAATCCACACCAGCCCCTCAAGGTCACCCTGACCGGTGAACTGAAAATGGAATGCCTGACCTGCCACGAACAGCAGGGCAAGGAAATGGACGCCAACCCGAGCGTCCACAGCCAGGTCTCCTGTAACTATTGTCATGCCGATACCCATGGCTACACGCCGGATTGCATGACCTGCCATGCCTCACATTCGCCCGAAATGGCCGTAACCGACTGCGCCACCTGTCACGCCGCACATCAGCCGACCCTGCTGGAGTACCCGGCAACGACCGCCAATAATTTGTGCGCGGCCTGTCACGGTACCGCCTTCAACCAGCTCCAGGCGACCAAAACCAAACACAACACCACAACCTGTGTTGATTGTCATGCCGGTCAGCATGCTGCCGCCGCTTCGTGTACCACGTGTCATGGACAACCCCATGCCGCAGGTATTCATAATAAATTTCCCAATTGCGGCGACTGCCACAATACGGCTCACGACCTGAATAACCTGTAACCATAACCATCGGAGCAGCATCATTGCGGGTGCTGCTCCGATCAGCGCAACGAGATTTAAGCACGGATCGACACCGATCGGTAAAACAGCACAGAGTTCACGCTTGATTGACTGCATCGCAATGATGGTCAAAGGGATGCAGCTCGACTTGGTCGGCAGGTCGATGGAAGGAATTTGACGAGAGGGATGTCAGCGATTGACAGACAGATCAACAGAGCCTGGGCGAGCTAGCATTGATGTATTTGAGCAGGACTGGGATCGATTGATAGCTTGAGAATAATCAGCATCTTTTATGACGCAGCGATTTTGTTGTATTCGGGTGTACCATCGATTCTACTTTCAATAATAACCGCAAGCCCGAAAAGCATCATGGGCCAAAGTTGGAGAAATAAGCGATCTAATGCTGTACCAACGTGCCATGATAGATCATAAGGCGTAGTTATCAGAACAAAGTAGTAAACAACAGATAGTCCTAAAGTACAAAATAATGGACCGAAGTTTCCTATTGAATTTTTATTTTTGATAAAATAAAACAAAAAAGCAATAGATAGCATTAAAATTGCCCACCAATTCCAAAAAACGCTAATATAAAATTTAGTTTCATCATATATAAAAATATGTCTTTCAAGATTTATCATGTGGCTTAGTGATGATATTAAGTGCGAACCAATAATGTCAGATTTTCCTGAGAATAAGACTTTTTGTATCAAGACAGTGATTCCGATCGAACCACACCCAACTAATAAAAAAAAGGTCGATCTCAATTTCTCTTTCATATGATTTTTTGATAAAAGGTAAAGCCACCAAACTAAAATAACAAATAGAAATAGAATTCCTTCATTTTTGCACCACGTGGCAGCTCCGGCAAATATTCCTGCTAAAAAAACAAAACCTTGATTGTCGATATTATTTTGCTGCGCGGCGATTAACATGGCACAGCAGGAAAGCATATATGTGATTAAAGGAATATCTGAATACTGACTTGATGCCCAATAAAATAGTGGGGTGAAAGAAAGATAGGCTAGGCACATGATTATAGCAATGATCGGGTCACGTAACCAACTGATTAGAAGAAATAGAATCATTACTGATAATATTCCCCAAACTACGCTGATCACTTGTGGAGCAAGGTGAGGCATTTCTCCCATCCATGCCCATGTCCGCGCTACCGTCGCTGCAAGAAGTAGGGGGTAGTCACTGTGTGCAATTTGACTACTTTCAAATATCCAGGTCCAAGATTCACCCCCCTCGAATAGAAACTTTCCTTTTAAATTGATACGAGCCCAAGCATCCCAGCGACCCCAAGGGTTCAATGCTGCTTTTTTTATAACAATTGCAAAACTTGCGGCAGAAACACAAAGAACACCTAAAAAACTAAGAAGAAAAAGTTTGTCTTTCAGCATTTGAAAGCAGTATGTTTTTTTAGATTTTTTTTGAAATCTAAAACATGATAACGCCGCAGAAAAGATGATTACGGCTTCTATGATTGGGTACCAACTGCTTTTTCCACCTGAAATAGCCAGCCATAAAAAAAACAATGCGCTTGTAAAAGCCCAGCCCACTGGAAGGGCCAACACGGAAAGCATAAAAATTGGAGGCTTAGAATCCGGCCAAAACCGCCAAAGGATAAGAAGACCAAGAAAAAAAGCCATGCAAATACTTGTTATAAAGAAAATCATTAGGGTGCCACCTTCCGGAATAAGCCTAAGTCTCGGCTTAATAAGACAACAAGGCTAGCTCCCTCAGCCTTATTTCTTAAAAACTCACCTTCAGCAGCATGAATCAGTAAAAAGTTGGAATCTATATGTGAACTTATACGCCTTGGGGCAAGGACTGCTTGCATATACGGGAAAAGATCTTCGTTGCCAATAAAGAGCAGAGTTGCATCTTCTGTTAAATATTGTTCCACTGGGGATAGTAAGTGTTGAAGCTGGTTGAGTCGCAGATTGAATGAGTCTGTATTTCTAAAATTTGACAGCATTTGAGTTGTCGGTTTTTGTGGATCTATCAGTGTTTTAATTATTGGTAACATTATAAGTACAGCTGCTACAGCAATAACCGCATATGTTGAAAAAAACCAAGCGTTATCTTTTCTTGTATTATTTTTCATTTTATCTTGCCGAAAAAAAGCAGGGTTTGGCTGGTGTCCACATCAATTCGACTCCGTAAAATAAATGAACGGCAAAGTGTCCAAGTCAGCGGCTCGCAACACAGAAGTTGTTCATCCAGAATTGAAAGTAGCGATGAGCCGCAACCACCAGCAGGGTGTTGAAAAACTAACCGGGAGCTGATCATCAACTCCCGAAGAAGCTATTTTGATCTTTGACAATCTATGTTTCGTCGGTTTTCTGGGTAAATGTTTCTGTTTCAAGGTCCCTTTGAGGGTTTTTTTGCCCTCAATCGGCGCATTGCCCCCTTTTTGCTATGTTCCCCAGATCAGATTCCGCATCCGAATCAGATTATACGCGCTCATGGCAAACTCAAAGACCCAGCCAACCAGGTCGAGGCCTCGATGGCGTGTTTTGCGCAGACATCCGATAGTCTTGAGCCAACCGAATATCTCCTCAACTTGTTTGCGGATGCGCTGGCTCACCTGATACCCATCATGTCGGGTCGTACGCCGATCAATCGCCGTGCCCTTGTCTTTCCGGGCGACGTGCGGTGTTGCTGACCGCTCTCGTAATCCGTTGACAAAGGCTGGCACGTCGTACCCTTTGTCAGCACCAACGGTTATCTGATGTGTTCCCGGCAGGTTTTCGACCATTTCCAGAGCGGCATCCCATTCAGCGGTACTGTTGGCCAGGGTCAATCGGCTATCGACCACCAAGCCGTTGCGGTTTTCCATCAGAGCATGACCCATAAAGCAGAGCTTCGCTTCCTTGCCTTTGCCCTTTCTGAGTAACCGGGCATCCGGGTCGGTGGTGGACTGATGCGTGTCGTTCTTGCGCTTCTGCCCTTTGAAATCCACCTCGGGATTGCGACCACCACCTTCCGGAGGGTCCTGTTTCTTGTCATCCTTGGGACGAAAGCTTTTCATCGAGGCCCAGGCTTCGATCAGGGTCCCATCGACGGTAAAATGGTCTTTCGACGTCAACCCGGCCCGCACCGCCAGTTCTTTAGTGGCTTGAAAGAACGCGGTTGCCACCTCAAACGGCATCAGACGTTCCCGGTTCTTGGAAAAACTGGAGTGATTCCAGACCTTGTCATCCATGGACAAGCCGACAAACCAACGAAACGGCAGATTGTAATCCAGTTGCTCCACCAGCATCCGTTCACTGCGGATGGAGTAGAGCACTTGCAGCAAAGAGGCCCGCAAGAGTTGCTCCGGTGGGATCGATGGCCGACCGGTATGTGAATACATCTCCCGAAACAAGGGAGCCAAATGATTCAGCGCATTGTCGACCATGATCCGTATAGGACGCAGCGGATGATCCTTGGGAACCCGAGCTTCCGGAGAGACATAACTGAACATGGCCTGCTGGTTTTGTTCTTCGCCGCGCATAACACTTTCTCCTGTAAAATCGGATGGTTATGCGCGGAATTATAGCAAAACTAAGATCGTGAACCTAGTAAAATCAGGGGCTTGAACAAATAGTTTTTCAACAACCTGCTAGTTTAAAGGTGGCGGTTTTGAGTGCAGCTGTCTGAGAGCGTTTTGTGGCTTCGGGCCAACTCAGGGGCAACCCAGAACTTGAACAGAGTATGCGTCTGCTAGCAAGATTCTTTTGTAATGTGAGCAAGTTGACTGGTAGGTCGTTAACCATGATGTTGCTATTTTTGTAAATATAAGTTTAATTTATGTTTCTTTAGAAAGGCTAATTTTTTATCAATATCAGGGTACTCCATTATATAAAAATGTTCATTCTTAGTAATTTCATAGCATTTTTTTGTGCTTTCATGTTGTAAATAACATTCTACCCAGATTTTTTTTTCATTATATGTCTTATATCCCAAATTATTTACCTTGCTAATTGGTAATGATCCAGCTGTCGATGAAAGGAAAAATAATAATAGTATATATTTCAGAAAAATTGTTTTTCTTATAGAAATTAAATACAAATATATCGCAAAAAAAGCTGGTATCATGAAAGTCACATAACGGTTTGCCTGAGCAGATTCAACACCTAGCTGAACTCTTCCTATCGCTGTACTAAGGCAAAACAAAAGAGTGAAACTAAGAAGAACTCCAATGATTAAAATAGTTCTATTAGAATAAGCATCCCTAATAATTACTTTGATGCAACGCAACCATACCAAAATTACCAATGATAAAATTAATGTTCCTACTAATATGGCAACGAGCTGTCCAACGATAGAGGTATGCCATCCCAAATAAGTTGCGAACATCAAACTCACAAAAATTGGGTATTGTAAAAAATAAGAAACAGAGAAACCAAAACTAGGATTGGCAGTATCATAATTATGAGAAATGAAAAAAGAAGATAATGATGCAATAGCTAAAAATAAATAAAAAATTAAAAATCGAAATCGTTCTTTTTTCAGTTTGCTTTGGTATAAATCAATCAAGATCAAGGTAATAGTAATTGGCCCGACAAAAAAACCAAATCCTGTATAAATAAGTAAAAAATTTAAAAATAAAAGAACTATATACCTTACATTGTAGTTCTCGATAAGAATTCCTGTACAGTAAAGCATAAGCATAAGAATCGGGAAAGCTGCGTAAGACAAATTTGGCACAACAGTAAAAATTTCATATTGGAACAGTGTGAAAAATAACATAGTGATAATTATATCACTTAACTCTATCTTTTTAAAAAGTCGATATTTTAGGTGTATGGCAATGCAAAAAGCGATAAACATTAGCGCGCCAACTGCATAAGCGTCAATTCGAGTATCCCAGCTGTTCATGTTTGCCAAGAAACTGGTAACGATCATCCCAATACCTTGACGATGTGGACCATGCTCCCATGTAAAAAGTTGCCAGAAACTATAATTTTCAAAAAGTGGTGTATAGAAATCCCACTGATCATGGTAAATTACATTAACAGAAAACTTATTTATGAAATAAAATAGTCTTATTACCACAATTGATGATAACAAAAAAACGATTTTACTTTCATAATTATATACATAGTTAGATAGTTTTGTTTTTATATTTTTCATCATTTATTAGTTCTAAAACTAAGTAATATTAAAACAGCAAATAAATATCCTTAATTCAGGCAATGCTTTTTTCTGGGAATACCAAGTAACGTCTCAATAGAAAGTTGCCTGCAAATCCAAAAGCCGTTGCCAGTGTTTTGCTTATGATTGGTGTTACTCCAATACTAGCTAGGCCAAGAGTAATGCCAGCATCAAAAATCCCCATGATTGCAAGAGTAAGTAAGTAGGCGACAATTTCACCACCTGTTGTCCAACGTGCCTTATGGCGAAATAACAGCGTAATACACAGCAGATAATTCACTAACGCCGCACCCGCAAAAGATGCAACGACGGAGGTTGACAGCCCAACACCCAAGCCAAACAACATGCTGAAGAATGAAATATTGCATACCGCACTTGCACCGCCGATGAACAAATATAAAAGAAGCTGCATCGGTAACGGTGCCGTGTTGGCACTATAGTGAAGAATACAGTAAAGAGCGCGTAAGCCGTCTTTCCAGCCGATCTTTTTACCTTCCTCATAGGTGCGCGGATTATAGCTGATTGCGCACTCATAAACGCGGCAGCGCATCTGAGCTATTTTGGACACCATCTCCGGCTCAATACCAAAACGCTCCTCCTTGAGATCCAGGGACTGGATAATCTCCCGCCGAAAAAGCTTGTAGCAGGTTTCCATATCGGAGATGTCGAGATTGGTCATCATGTTGGACAGGGTTGTCAGTGTCCTGTTCATCCAACTGTGCCAGAAATAAAGGGCCCTTCGTGTTCCGGGTCGCAGATATCGCGAACCAAATACCACGTCAGCCTTATCTTCCAGTAATGGCTCAAGTAGCTTGCGGTATTCCAGAGGTTCGTACTCGAGATCAGCATCCTGAACACCAACAAAGTCGCCTGTTGCATGCTGAAACCCTGTGCGTAAGGCAGCGCCTTTTCCTCGATTGACAGGATGTGCAAGAACCTTGATTTCTGGATGTTGACTCGCCAGTTGATGTGCCACTTTGAGACTTTGATCTTTTGAACAGTCATCGACGATGATAATCTCTAAATCAATCTGTTTCGATTTAAGCTTTAATACCCGATCAATACAGTGGGCAAGGGTCAATTCCTCGTTGTAGCAGGGAACAATTAAACTCAGAGTACAGCTTACGGACTCTGGACTGTTCATTTCATTATCAGTAATCATTCTGGAACATTCCCTTCAGTCAAAACACCCTCAAAATAGGCAACGGTCTTTTTCAGTCCTTCTTCCAGGCGGATCCGTGGCTCCCATGCCAGCATATCTTTTGCGTAAGAAATATCAGGCTGACGTTGTTTAGGGTCATCGCTGGGCAGCGGTTTGTAAACAATTTTGGATGTTGTTCCAACCATATCAATAACCATTTGGGCAAGTTCTTTGATTGTCGTTTCCACCGGATTACCCAGATTCATCGGCCCCGTCACCTCTGCCGGGGTGGCCATCAGTCGAACAATGCCGTCAATCAGGTCATCAACATAGCAGAAAGAACGAGATTGGGAACCATCGCCAAACAGGGTGATATCCTCACCGCGCAGGGCTTGAACGATAAAATTGGAAACGACACGCCCATCGTTGATGTGCATGCGTGGTCCGTAGGTATTGAAGATACGGGCGACCTTGATTTCGGTTCCACATTGACGATGATAGTCAAAAAACAGGGTTTCGGCGCAGCGCTTGCCCTCGTCATAACAGGAACGAATGCCGATCGGATTGACGTGGCCCCAGTAATCCTCCTTTTGCGGATGCACCAGGGGATCGCCATACACTTCACTGGTGGATGCCTGGAAAATTCGAGCTTTGGTGCGTTTTGCCAGCCCCAGCATGTTGATGGCTCCATGCACACTGACCTTGGTGGTCTGAACCGGGTCGAATTGATAGTGGATTGGTGCGGCGGGGCAAGCGAGATTGTAGATCTGGTCAACTTCAACAAAGAGCGGAAAAGTGATGTCGTGGCGCATCACCTCGAAATTAGGATTGTCGAAAAGGTGCGCAATATTTGCTCGACGACCTGTGAAGTAATTGTCAACACAGAGCACGTCATTGCCATCGGCAAGCAACCGCTCACAGAGGTGAGATCCCAGAAAACCGGCACCACCTGTGACCAGGATTCGTTGAAAAGAGTCGTAACATCGCATTTGAAAATATCCCATTGAAGTTCAATAACAAAAAAACCGCCGGTCCACACATGGCCGACAACGACAGTTCACAAAAAATCATACGATAGTCTTTTCATCGGCCTTCCCCTCAGAACGTGACCTTTGCGTAAACTCAGCCGGTTTAATGCAATTATCAAACCAGCACTCTAGGAAGCTAACAGGCATCGTTTAACTTCTTGTTGTGGCGATGTTTATTGAAAGTACGTACCTGCCGCGCTGCCAGACATATGTCCTCGTTGACGACCCTTTACTGGTGATATGCCCTAACCGATTGTCGAAGAGTTGCTTTATCCCTAAATCCGATGCTTTTATTGCTGTAGCGGTTAAATATTGAAATGTAGGGGCGCGATTCATCGCGCCCGATTGTCAAAACAGGTCCACAAAACAGGGCGCGATGAATCGCGCCCCTACACCAACGCAGGATTCAGATATTTATACACCGGGTCAGTAACCGTTGATGTAGCTGACATCAATACGCAATCAGTACTCGTTGCCTTCGAAATCATTTCTTTTTAAAAAAGCATCCTTTCTGGCAACTTTAAGGTCTTCCGAAACCATCTCCGCACACAATTCCTCAACGCCGATCTCAGCCGTCCAGCCAAGTTTTTCCTGAACTTTTGATGGATCCCCAAGGAGTGTCTCAACTTCAGTTGGACGAAAGTATCCCGGATCAACACGCAACACGATATCACCAATCTTCAATGCCGGGGCCTTGTTACCGGTGATGCCGGCTACAACGGCGTGTTCTTCAGCACCACTGCCAATAAAATCCAGACTGATTCCCAGTTCCGTCGCAGTCATTCGGACAAAATCGCGCACCGAACACTGCTTTCCTGTTGCAATAACAAAATCCTCCGGTTCATCCTGTTGCAGCATCAACCACTGGGCGCGGACATAGTCGCGGGCGTGCCCCCAATCTCGCAGCGCATCCATGTTCCCCATGTACAGACAATCCTCCAAACCCTGAGCGATATTACAAAGACCCCGGGTAATCTTGCGGGTAACGAAGGTCTCCCCCCGACGTGGAGACTCATGATTGAAGAGAATCCCGTTGCAGGCATACATGCCGTAAGCTTCACGATAATTGATCGTGATCCAGTAGGCATACAGCTTGGCCACGGCATAAGGTGAACGGGGATAAAAGGAGGTAGTTTCTTTCTGCGGCGTTTCATGGACCAAGCCGTACAACTCCGAAGTGGAGGCCTGGTAGTAGCGGGTTTTTTTCTCCAACCCGAGCAGGTGGATCGCTTCGAGGAGACGCAAAGCACCCAGGGCATCAACATCAGCCGTATATTCCGGTGATTCAAAACTCACCGCCACGTGTGACTGCGCCCCCAGGTTGTAAACCTCGTCGGGCTGGATCTGTTGTAGAATCCGGGTCAGGTTGGAAGCATCGGTCAGATCACCGTAATGGAGGAAAAATCTGGTATTCTCATTGTGCGGATCCTGATAGATATGATCGACCCGCTGGGTATTAAACAGCGAGGCACGGCGCTTGATACCGTGCACTTCGTACCCTTTTTCGAGCAACAATTCCGCCAGATACGAACCATCCTGGCCGGTAACTCCGGTTATCAGTGCCTTTTTTCCAGCCATATGCAAGCCTCTAGACGTTAAAAGTTAAGTTTTCAACCTTGCTTGATCAAGGGTTTACGTAAAGATGTCATCAAAACCGCCAGAACCACCTTGATCATGTAATAAGCCCCGCGAATCCCGGCAATCGATGACCCGCCGCCCTGACGCTCGCGCATTTCAACCGCCACCTCGGACATCCGAAAACCGTTTTTTCCCAGTAAAATGACGGCTTCCGGTTCCGGATAATCAACCGGGTAATGCACCGCCAGAAATTCAATCGCCCGGCGCTCATAAAGTCGAAACCCCGAGGTATTGTCGGTAACCCGCTGACGGATCAACAGGGAGTTGAGTGCATCAAATACGCGGATTCCAAGGCGGCGGACAAAGGTGGAACGAAATCCTGCATTGGTGCCGAGAAATCGTGAGCCGATGACCATATCACTCTGAGATTGTTCAAGTGCCGTCACCATTTTCGGGATTTCTGCGGCCAGGTGCTGACCGTCGCCATCAAATTGCATCGCCCGCCGATAACCCTGGCGGGCAGCATATTTAAACCCGGTCTGTACCGCGCCGCCGATGCCCAGATTCTTGGGCAGGTCAACCACGACAACATCCTCGTAACCCCTTGCCAGCCGCGATGTTGCATCAGCGGAGCCGTCATTGATAATCAGAATGTCCAGCTCGCAATCCGCACCTTGCAGATCTTCAATAACCCGAACAATATTCGCGGCCTCGTTGTAGGCGGGTACAATGATCAACAGATCATGACGCCGCTCCCCAGGACTGAGACGCCCCAGGCCCATCTCCTGGATCAGTTCCTTGTTCTGTTCTGAAAGCCGGGTCACAACAACGGTTATATGGATCAGCAACAGAAAAGTAAAACCGGTAGTCATCAGGGTTAATACACTGGGGGGGTAAGCGATACCGAACAGGCTCCCCAGGCGGTCGATGGCATGCCGATCAAGGGACAGATACAACAGAAAAAAGCTCATGGCGAACCAGAGGATCGAATATTCCTCCTTCACCCGCCGATTTTTGACCAGACTGAAAATAAAAAAGAAAATAAACAGGCTGAAAATGATGGAGAAAAACTGGATTCTGTCGAACACAAATACCGGCATAATTATCCGCTCATGGCCTGGTTGTGAAAGGAAGATCAGTCAATATCCAGCAATTCTCTGAAACTGATCCGATGTCGTTGCATCAAAGCGCCAAAATCCCTCATGGTTCGTTTGCGTATTACCATCAGCTTACGCCGTTCAGCTAAAACACGGCGGCCACCCTTCAAGGCATCAATTGTCGCCTTGAAGATTGCCTTGATCAACAGCCACTGCGAACCTTCGGAGCGAAACTCCCCTCCCGTTCCACCGCCGCCAACCACAGCGCGGACCTGTTCAACATAGCGCCACAAGGTAAAAAACGGCAGCAGCAATAACTGACCGATGGGGAAGCTTTTCAATACCACCCAATAGTGATTACGCTCAACCAGATAAACCTTGAAAGGGGAAAGTTTTCCGGAAGTCTGTGAATATTTGTGGTATACAACCGCCTTCGTCGCGGCAACAGCATCCCAGCCCGCCAGCAACCCGCGCAATCCCAGGTCGACATCCTCGGCATAGGCAAAAAAGTCATCATCAAAAAAACCGACCTCGGCAATCATGGCCCGCTTATAGAGTGCCGCGCAGGCGCTGGGGACAAGAACCTCTTCAACATCCCCCAGCTGTAAGGTCGACCAGCGACGGTTACGGTATTTTCCCCGCGCCATACCGTCGCGGCAGATACCCATACCGATAGAATCCAGCAGGTCAGGATCATCAAAAGAACAGATCCTGGAAGCGACCATCCCGACTTGTGGATGGCTGTCAGCAACCGCAACCAGCTGCTCCAGCCAGTCCGGCGCGACCCTGGTATCGTTGTTCAAGGTGACGATATAGTCACCACCAGCCTGCTCAAAACCACGATTGTTGC
>NZ_JCBCBS010000218.1:0-4495 GCF_059864205.1 Pelovirga sp. | reverse complement strand
CTATTATCGGATTGCACTCGGTATTATCGTCCTACTCGTAGTGTTGCTATAGGCGCAAAAATTACTACATGTAGCGTGTTCAAAGCATGCTAAGCTAATGGTAATTAACAAATCAAACGCTGGAAGTGAGGTGAAAATCCTCCACGGACCCGCCGCTGTAAGCGAGTTAGATCTTGTACAACCATGCCACTGGTTTTTTCAACTGGGAAGGCCGTACGAGATACCGGTTATTATAAGCCGAGCGCTCGCAAGTCAGAAGACCTGCCGGTGAAACATCCACTTTGATCTCCCCGGGCCAGGGAGCGTGGGCACGCGCGGCTTTAAATTCGGAAACCCGCCCCTGTCTTTTCAGGGTGCGGGTTTTTTATTGCGCCTCTTGCGTTTCAAAAATGGGAGACAGGAGAGAAAAAATGCACATCATGGAAGGGTTTCTCCCGGCTGGTCACGCAATCGGCTGGAGCCTGGTGTCGGCTCCCATTGTTGCTTACGGCGTCTATTCCCTTGGTAAAAAAGTCAAAAAACATCCGGAGTATCGTATGCTCCTCGGCGTTGCAGCGGCCTTTACCTTTATTCTTTCGGCGCTCAAAATTCCATCGGTTAGCGGGAGCAGCTCCCACCCAACCGGAACGGGATTTGGCGCTCTGTTGTTCGGTCCCACGGCGATGGCACCGATTGGACTCGTGGTTCTGCTTTTTCAAGCGCTCTTACTGGCCCATGGTGGCATCACAACGCTGGGTGCCAACGTTTTTTCCATGGCAATTGTCGGGCCTTTTGTTGCCTACGGTGTATTCCGGCTGGCGCGCATGGTCCGTTCACCCTTTGGAATGGCCATATTTCTTGCTACCTGCAGTGCTAACCTGATGACCTATCTCACGACGTCGGCGCAACTGGCACTGGCGTTTCCCGATCCGGCGGGCGGCTTCGTGGCTTCTTTCGTCAAGTTTGCTGCCATTTTCGCTTTGACGCAGCTCCCGCTGGCCATCATCGAAGGGTTGCTGTCGGTGTTGATATTTAATGCCCTGGCACGCTTTAACCCACAGGAACTGCGGCAGATGAACCTGCTGCAAGCGCGCGAGGCACAACCATGAAAAAGCACCAGAACCTGCTGTTAATACTGGCAGTCATTCTGCTGGCGCTACTGCCGCTAGGGGTGGTGCAAACGGATAAGGATGTGGAGACATTCACCGGCGCAGACGGCGAGGCCATGGTGGCCATTAACCAAATTGCGCCGGACTACGAACCCTGGTTCAACCCGTTCTGGGAGCCCCCTAGTGGAGAGATTGAATCCCTTCTGTTTGCCTTGCAGGCAGCTCTTGGCGGCGGCTTCATCGGTTACTATCTGGGCGTCTCCATCACCCGCGTGCGAATGCGACGTGCATGGCAGCAAGGGCAGCCATGCACATAGAGCGCTTCAGTCACCAGAGTGCCTGGCGGCATGTTGCGCCGAGTGCCAAGGGGATTTTTACCCTGAGCGGTTTGTGCGCGGCCTTTCTGGCCGCCAGCGTGGCGGCAGCCGCCGGCGTAGCGCTGATGTTTGCGTTCCTGACGCTGGGCGTGGCGCGGGTTGCATGGCGCTCTTATCTGCTCATTCTCGCTCCGGCGCTGTTTTTTCTGGTATTGAGTGCATTTTCCATCGCCCTGTCCATCACCTGGGGGGAGTCATGGCGTGATGTATCCTTATCTTTTCCGGCGGAGCAGCTCAAGCAGGCGGCGCTGGTGTGCACCCGCTCCCTCGCCTGCCTTTGCTCCTTGCTGTTTCTGGCGTTGACCACCCCGTTAAGGGATTTGATGGCACTGTTGCGGCGCTTGCGTACCCCTGAGTTGCTGATCGATATCATGGTGCTGGGTTATCGTTCGCTTTTTGTTTTCGCGCAAGTCGTAAGCGCTACCCGTACGGCGCAAATAGCACGCCTGGGATATATCAGCACCCAGCGCGCCCTGCGCTCCCTGGGAATACTGATCGCCCATACCACACTGCAACTCTGGCAACGGGCGGAACAGTTGCATGCCGCTGCTCAAGCACGATCAGGCGAGGGCCCTCTGCGTTTTGCCGATCAGACTTTTCCCCATGCCGGGCGCGACGGCCTGATTGCCCTGCTGGCGGGAGCGAGCCTGAATATCGTCGTGGTGATCGCTGGATGACAGGCGCTATTCTCGAATTTCAGGCGGTACACTACCGCTATCCCGACGGCAGCAAAGGCCTTGATGATTGCACCTTGATGATTGCAGAAGGGGAGCGGACCGCCATCCTGGGGGCTAACGGTGCCGGCAAAACCACCTTGTTGCTGCATACCAACGGTCTGCTGCGGCCCCAGCAGGGAGAGGTGCGCTATGATGATCGGCTCCTGAGCTACCGCCGCGCTGAACTCATCCGCCTGCGTACCGATATTGGCATGGTGTTCCAGAATCCTGACAGTCAGCTTTTTTCCGCCAGTGTGCGCGAAGATGTTGCTTTCGGGCCCCTTAACCTGGGACTGGCAGCAGATGAAGTCGGACACCGGGTTGACCGGGCGCTGGCGGCCGTTCACCTGAACGATTGCGCCCACAAACCGGTGCAACACTTGAGTTTCGGGCAGAAAAAACGGGTCTGTCTGGCCGGCGTGCTGGCCATGCATCCCCGCGTGCTGATTCTGGATGAACCGATGGCCGGACTCGACCCTGCCATGCAACGTGAATTTCTGAGCCTACTCGACGAACTCCACGTGAGCGGATTGAGTGTTGTGCTGGCTACCCATGATCTCGATTTTGCCTATCAGTGGAGTGACACGATGGTCATTATGGACGCCGGCAAGTGCGTAGCGCACATTGCGACTGACACACTGGCGGCACAGCAGGAGGTGCTTACCCGCTTTGGACTCGGGCTTCCCCAGGTGATGCAGGTGTGGAATGCGCTGGGCTCTGCCGAGGGCACCCCGCCCCGCAGTGTCGAGGAACTGTGTCGTTATATTGTTGACAACGGAAACAAATAATAAAGGAGCCGTGATGTTAAAGACCATCATTGAGACCATAGAACCCGTCAGCGCCGCAATCCGTGCCGCCGCCCAGACGCACATCGACAGTCTGGTCAAGCCCCCCGGCAGTCTGGGGAAACTGGAAGAGATTGCTGCGCAGGTGGCCGCCATCAGCGGCACCATCACCCCTGCACCCCGCAAAAAATGCACGATCGTCATGGCCGCCGATCACGGGGTTGTCGCAGAGGGGATTGCCTGCGCCCCCCAGGAAGTGACCGCTATCCAGTCCATCAATATGCTCAAGAACATCACCGGTATCTGCGTCATCAGTGCCGCTAACGGCGCCGACCTGCGCGTGGTCGATATCGGCATTAAGCCGACCATCTCTCATCCTGGTCTGATCGAACGTAAAATTCGTCCCGGCACCGCCAATTTCGCCAAGGAACCCGCCATGGAGCGCCGCGAAGCGGAGCAGGCCCTGCTGGTCGGTATCGAGATGGTCAAAAGTCTGGTCGCCGAAGGCTATAATCTGATCGGCACCGGGGAAATGGGAATCGGCAACACCAGTTGCAGCAGCGCCGTCTACATGGCCTTTACCGGCGCCCATGCTGATGTCGCCGTCGGCAAGGGCGGCGGCATCAGTGACGAAGCCCTGGCGCGCAAAAAACAGGTGATCAGCGCAGCCCTGGCGCTCCACCAGCCCGACCCGAACGATCCGCTGGACGTCCTGGCCAAAGTCGGTGGCCTGGACGTGGCGGGCATGGCCGGCTGCTTTTTGGGTGCCGCCTATTGCAAGGTGCCGGTGGTCATCGATGGCTTTATCTCTGCCGCCGCCGCGTTGGTGGCATACCGCCTCAATCCGCTGGTCCGGGAGTACATGATCCCCTCCCACCTGTCGGCGGAACCCGGCTACGTTCATATCATGCGCGAACTGGATCTGGAACCGCTGCTGCATCTGAATATGCGCCTGGGTGAAGGCAGCGGTTGCCCGCTGGCCTTCGGCATTATCGATGCTGCACTGGGCATGTTAACCGATATGGCAACCTTCGACGAAGCCATGATCAACGGCGACTATCTGGTGGACATACGATCATGAAGCAGTGCGAACAGGAGACTCTTACAGCGATCGTCCTGGCAGCCTTCGGTACCACCTATCCGGCAACCCTGGAACCGATTCTGGCCATGCTGCACGATGTCAAAGAGCATTATCCCGACGTTCCTGTCCGCCTGGCTTTCACATCCAACATCATTCGGCGCAAATGGCATGAGCGGGCTGGAGACGAAAACTACCGCCGTGAACATCCGGCCATTCCCAAACAGATTTATACCGTCAAAAACGTGCTGGGCGCCATGGCCGACCTGCAGAATGAGGGCTATCGGCGGATCGTCGTCCAGCCGGTACTGATCGTTGACGGCGAGGAGTACCGTGACCTGGCTGCGTATGTAGAAGCTCTGGGCGCGATCAGAACCAGCAAACCGCAATGGCAGCCCTTCGAAAAAGTCGCCCTCGGCAAGCCCCTGCTGGGCGCGTTTGATCATCGCGA
>NZ_JCBCBS010000204.1:0-10145 GCF_059864205.1 Pelovirga sp. | reverse complement strand
TTGCCCGGCGCCGCGGTTGGGAGGGGACTGTAGAGTTCAATGTCAGAGTCCTTGCCACCGGTGAAGTTGCTGAAATAACAATCAAAAATTCAAGTGGCTATAAAAGCCTTGATGATGCTGCGCGCAGGGCCATCATCCGTTGGCGGTTTATCCCTGCAAAACGCTACGGCAAGGTGGTTGAGAGTTGGGTTGTAGTACCTGTCCACTTTATCCTGAATTCACAGGCACGAACGCGTTAATTAGCCTTGATCCGGAAGCTCTGGACGTACGCAATGCGGTTTTTCTTGTCGTTAACGAGTTAAATTATCCCTGTTGTCGCCCTTGAGCTGACAAGGGTATGCTTTTAGCACTGTTAATTTGTTGGTGCGCTTCTGTGACTCTTTTGCTGCGTTACGAGGATTTTATGAATGAGGCCGATAGGCAACGGGATATGTTGCAACGTTTAAGTAGCTGTGCAGAAGCATTGCGTCAGTATGCTGATCGATTGCCCGGCACAGAGCAGGAATCAACTGCCGCGCTGATTGATCGATTTCAGGAGTTGTCGTTACGGGCTGCGACTGAATATCTCAACAGTGTACAGAGGATTGCTGACAAGGTAAGTTGCTCGTTGTCGAGGAGTGGGGAGTTGCCATCACGATTACAGCAGCTTGAAAGCAGGAACTTCAGCCTGGCGGCAGAATGGCTGGAGCAGTTGGCACGTTTGTACCGTGGTGGCATGCCCGAACCAAAGGAATTGATTTCTAGTTTGCTCTACAGCTATGCCTTGCTTGAGCAGGCAGTTTGTGCCGCACGCAATGAATGCGTCAAACCGACCGATTTGTTTGATGAGGATCCGCTGGTAACGTCTGCAGCATGGATCAGCTACGTTCGGGATAACGACCCCTTTGCCGATGACCCGGGCTTTGGTTATCTGTTTGATCTAATGCAGAGAACGTTAAATCACGCTACAGATGTCAGGACGAATATTCCTGTGGATCCTTTCCGTCAGGATCCACATATTGCCGCTGCTCGACCAGTCGATATCTGTGCCCAAAACCCTTGCAGGGCGAGGGATGACGAGGATAGCAAACGAGATTAAATGGGTGCTTACACTATCCAAGTGGTCATAATATTCGTTGCAAATCTTTTATCAGCATGCTAGAAACCACCCCTTGCAGATACGCATGCAAAAGACTTAAGCGCCAGTAGCTCAGCTGGATAGAGCAACGGACTTCTAATCCGTAGGCCGGGGGTTCGAATCCCTCCTGGCGCGCCATTTTTGTTTGACAAGCTGTTATTTTTTTCATATAATACCGAAGTTTTTCTGGTGGGTGTAGCTCAGTTGGTAGAGCACTGGATTGTGGCTCCAGATGTCGAGGGTTCAAGCCCCTTCACTCACCCCATTTAAACGTGAACAGTGCTCATCTTCCACACTCAGTTAGCCCGTCAGACCGGGTGGGTATGGGGGGTGAGCATTGTTGCTTGTCGTGTTGATGTTGTGCGGATGTGGTGGAATTGGCAGACACGCTAGACTTAGGATCTAGTGCCGCAAGGCGTGGGAGTTCGAGTCTCCCCATCCGCACCAGACTTTAAGGTTAGCTTTTAAGTATTTGTTCAGCACCGGATCGGGAATCCTATGTCAAGGGACGCGATTGTTTCCCGTTGGGTCATCCATGACCCCCGACCCTGCGCAAGGATAGTGCTGAATAGTTACTCTTTTAATTCAATTCACCGGGTTTTGCTATCTGCCCATATCTCCATATCCCAATGATGCAAATATTGCAAATCAGGAAGGACAGTTAATTAATGAATGTAACAGTCGAAGATTTGAGTCCGATCAAAAAGAAGCTCACCATCGAAGTGAATGCTGATCTGGTTGCCAGTGAACTTGACGGCGCTTTTAAAAAAATCGCCAAGACCGCTAATATCAAGGGGTTTCGCAAAGGCAAGGTGCCCAAGCAGATTCTTGAACAGCAATATGGTCCTAAGGCCCATTACGACACTATCGGGTCATTGATCAACAATAGTCTTTATAAAGCAATGATCGATCATCAAGTTGAAGCTGTTTCTCAGCCTGAAGTCGTACAGACCGGAGCGATTGAAAAAGGGCAGGCCTTTTCTTATGAAGCGGAAGTCGAGGTACGCCCTGAAATAAAGGCACAGCATTATACCGGCCTCGAGTTGGAAAAGGAAAAGCTGGTTTTTGATGATTCTGCAGTTGATCAGCAACTGGAGCAGATGCTGCAGTCCAAAGTGCAACTGGTTGCAGCACCGTCCGATAGCGCCCGCGATAATGATACCGTTGTGATTGACTTCACCGGTTATATTGATGGTGAAGCCTTTGAAAACGGCGCCGCACAGGATTATCAACTCGAGCTTGGTTCCAACAGCTTCATCCCCGGCTTTGAGGCTCAGGTAGTCGGCATGAAGCGTGATGAGGAAAAGGACGTCAACGTCACTTTCCCGGAAGCCTACGGTGCCGAAAGTCTGGCGGGTAAAGATGCTGTTTTCAAAGTCCTGCTCAAGGAAATCAAGGAAAAGAAAATCCCTGTCCTGGATGACGACTTCGCTAAAGAGATGGACGCGGACAGTCTGGAACAACTCAAGGAAAAGATCCGTGACAACTTGAAGGCTCAGCAGCAGCAACAGATCGACAGCCAGTTGCAGGAAAATCTGATGAACGCCCTGCTTGAAAAAAATCCTTTTGATCTGCCCGACGGGATGGTTACCAACCAGCTGATGTATCTTAAGGACAGTTTTTCACAGCGGCTGAAAGCTCAAGGCATGTCGCTGGAAATGTTGGGGATGAACGACGAAAACTTCAACAAAACCTATTGGGACATGGCGACGCAGCAGGTTAAGGGTGAGCTGCTTCTTGATGCGATTGCCAAGCAGGAGCAAATTGTTGTCGAAGAGGCCGAGGTTGAGCAGAAGTTCGCTGATTTTGCCGAGCAGAGCAATACGCCGCTTGCGCAGGTAAAAAAATTCTTCGAAAATGATCAGGCGTTACGTGGTCTCAAGGGGCAATTGCTGCAGGAGAAAGTCTCTGCATTTTTGTTGGATAAAGCCGTTGTGACCGAGGTTGAGCCGAAGTCTCCAGCGGATGGTAACGACTCTGAAGACGCAGAAAAGGAGTCCTGATCATGCCTTTGGTGCCGATGGTTGTCGAAGATAGCGGACGTGGCGAACGTGCCTACGATATTTATTCGCGTCTACTTAAAGACCGGATCATTTTTTTGGGTGGTGCCATCGAAGACCACATGGCCAACCTGATTATCGCCCAGTTGTTGTTTCTTGAGTCGGAAGACCCGGACCGGGATATTCACCTTTATATCAATTCACCCGGAGGGGTGGTGACAGCAGGAATGGCCATCTACGATACCATGCAGTATATCAAGTCTCCCGTTTCGACCATCTGCGTCGGTCAGGCCGCCAGTATGGGAGCGATTCTCCTCGCCGCCGGTGCTCCGGGTAAGCGCTACGCATTGCCTCACGCACGGATTATGATTCATCAGCCCCTCGGTGGTTTTCAGGGACAAGCTTCTGATATTAATATTCATGCCCGTGAAATTCTGCGTATGCGCGAGTCCTTGAATGAGCTTCTCGCACGTCATTGTGGGCGAGAACTCGATAAGATTGCTGCCGATACAGAGCGCGATTTTTTCATGGATAGCGAAAATGCGCGCGATTATGGTATCATCGACGACATTGTTAAGAAAAAACCCGGTCGTCAGGAGTAATGGAGGTACACCAGGTGAGTTCTAAAGAAGAAAACAGCCATCTGACCTGTTCGTTTTGTGGAAAATCACAAGAAGAAGTCAAAAAGCTCATTGCCGGCCCAACGGTTTATATCTGTGATGAGTGTATTGAACTCTGTAACGACATTATTGATGAAGAGGCGCGGCAGGATCACTCTGTTGCCGGTAGCGGCAAGAATCTACCGAAACCATCAGAAATCAAGGAAGTTCTCGATGAGTACGTCGTTGGTCAGGAGCGCGCCAAAAAAATTCTCTCGGTAGCGGTCTACAACCACTACAAACGTATCGAATTTTCTGAAAAAAATGACGATATTGAAATTCAGAAAAGCAATATTCTGCTTCTTGGTCCGACCGGCAGCGGCAAGACCCTGCTCGCCCAGACCCTGGCCAAGGTTCTGGATGTCCCTTTTACCATCGCCGATGCCACCAATCTGACCGAAGCCGGCTATGTCGGTGAAGATGTCGAGAATATTATCTTAAGTCTGTTACAGGCAGCCGATTATGATCTTGAAAAAGCGCAAAAGGGGATCATCTATATCGATGAAGTTGACAAGATCGCCCGCAAGTCTGAATCTCCGTCAATCACCCGCGATGTGTCGGGCGAAGGGGTACAGCAGGCGCTGCTGAAGATTATCGAAGGGACAACTGCCAGTGTACCGCCTAAGGGCGGGCGCAAACATCCGCAACAGGAATTTCTCAAGGTCGATACGACCAACATTCTCTTTATTTGCGGCGGCGCCTTTTCCGGACTGGAAAAGATCATCAGCAAGCGCATCGGTTCCAAAGCAATGGGTTTTGGAGCCGAAGTTCGTTCCTTGAAAGAGGAAGATCTGGGTGATCTGTTATCCAGGATTCAGCCTGGTGATCTCTTAAAATACGGCTTGATCCCGGAGTTTGTCGGCCGCATTCCGGTGATAGCAACTCTCAACGAGCTTGACGAGGAAGCGCTGGTTCAGATTTTGCGTGAACCCAAGAACGCTCTGCTCAAGCAGTACCAGCGCCTGTTTGATATGGAAAATGTTAAGCTGAAGTTTACTGATGGTGCTATGGTTGCGGTTGCCAGAGAGGCCTTGGCACGTAAGACCGGTGCCCGCGGCTTGCGCTCGGTACTTGAAAACTCGATGCTGGATCTTATGTACGATATTCCTTCCCAGGATCGGGTCAGGGAAGTCGTCCTCAATGAAGAAGTGATCACCAAAGGGAACAAGCCGATTGTTCTCTATGATGTCGCTGAGAGTGCCTGACGCAATTATAATCATCGCACACATCATTGTTTGATCGTCTGGAGCGCAGGCCCTGTTTAACGGCGTCTGCGCTTCTTTTGTCTACAGGGGTGAATAGATGTCGGATGACTATGTCTACGTTGCAGATCAACAGCCGTATCCGTTGTTGCCGTTACGCGATATTGTTGTTTTTCCCTTTATGGTTGTTCCTCTTTTTGTTGGACGATCCCTTTCAATCTGTGCTCTTGAACGGGCGGTAGAGAGTCCCAGCAAGCTGATCTTTCTAACCACACAAAAAGATCCAGGCAACGATAATCCCACCGGTGATGATCTCTATGCTGTCGGCACCTTGGGTAAAGTGGTCCAGCTTCTAAAACTTCCCGATGGTACAGTTAAGGTGCTGGTTGAAGGAATTCGTCGCGGAGCAATACAATCATTTGTCTGCGGAAACGATTTTAACCAGGTAGTTATCACCGAATTGCAGGAGGATGTCTCAACCCGGACAACAGAGCTGGAAGCTGTGATGCGGGCGGTGACCAGTGCATTTGACAGCTATATTGCGTTAAGCAAGAAGATCCCACCGGAAGTCAGTGCTGCTATTGCCGGCATCGATGATCCATCACGCTTTGCTGACACAGTGGCGGGTCATCTGCAGATTACTATTGCTGAAAAACAGGAAGTTCTGGAGATGCTCGACCCGTCACGGCGGCTTGAGCAGCTGCTGATGTTATTGGAACAGGAGACAGAAATTCTGCAGATCGAGGGGCGGGTGCGCAGTCGCGTCAAGAGTCAGATGGAACGCAGTCAGAAAGAATACTATCTGAATGAACAGATGCGGGCGATTCAGAAGGAACTCGGTCAGCAGGATGAATTCAAGCAGGAAATTCTGCAGTTTGAACAGCAGATCGATAGTAAAAAGATGTCACCGGAAGCTCAGGCCAAGGCCGGAACAGAGATTCGCAAGCTGAAGATGATGTCACCCATGTCGGCTGAAGCTACCGTGGTACGCAATTATATTGAAATGCTGTTGTCATTGCCCTGGGACAAGTCGACGCGTGACCGCCACGATCTGGTGAAAGCAGAGCAGATTCTTGATGAGGACCACTATGGGCTTCACAAGGTAAAAGAACGTGTTCTTGAGTATTTAGCAGTACAGGCGCTGGTGAAAAAAATCAAGGGGCCGATCCTGTGTCTGGTTGGTCCTCCAGGTGTTGGTAAAACCTCGCTGGGACAATCGATCGCCAAAGCATTACAACGAAAATTCGTTCGTATATCGTTAGGTGGTGTTCGTGACGAGGCGGAAATACGTGGCCATCGGCGCACCTATATTGGTGCCATGCCGGGGAAGATTATTCAGGGACTGCGCAAGGTCGGAGTAAAAAATCCGGTTTTCATGCTGGACGAAATCGACAAGATGAGCACTGATTTTCGCGGTGATCCATCGTCAGCACTGCTTGAAGTATTGGATCCGGAACAGAACAGCAGTTTTGGTGATCATTTTCTTGATATCGACTACGATCTTTCAAGTGTGCTTTTTGTCGCGACAGCCAACAGCCTGCATGCGATTCCTCGGCCCTTACACGACCGTCTTGAAGTGATCCGGATTGAGGGATATTCCGAAGAAGAAAAGTTGCATATCGCGCGGCGCTATCTGCTGAAAAAACAGATTGCAGCCCATGGCTTGAAAGCTGATCAGGTTCAGTTTTCTGATGCTGCCATCTACGAAATTATCCGTCACTATACGCGGGAATCAGGTGTTCGTAGCCTTGATCGCCAGATTGCCGCCGTGATGCGCAAATTAGCTAAAAGGGCGCTACTTGAGGGGAAGAAAAAACACTTCAGGGTGACAGACAAGCAGATCACTAACTTTCTTGGAGTGGCACAATTCAAGTACGGGGTACGCGAAAAAGATGATCAGGTCGGCCTGGCCACCGGCCTGGCCTGGACGGAAACCGGCGGTGAACTGCTGGTGATTGAAGTAACAACCTTCCCTGGGCAGGGTAAATTAACCATTACCGGACAGTTAGGTGAAGTGATGCAGGAATCTGCCCAAGCCGCTTTAAGTTATATCCGTTCGCGCTGGCAAGAGCTGGATCTCAAGGAGGATATGTTCTCTGCGTTGGATATTCATATTCATGTGCCGGAGGGGGCTGTACCTAAAGACGGACCATCCGCCGGGATTACCATCGCGACAGCGCTGGCCTCGGCCTTAAGTGGTCGGCCGATTGCTAAAGAAATTGCCATGACCGGTGAAGTGACCTTGCGAGGACGAGTTCTTGCCATCGGCGGATTGAAGGAAAAAATCCTTGCTGCGCGGCGCGGCGGGGTTGCGCGGGTGATTATTCCGGCAGAAAATCGCAAGCATCTGACGGAATTGCCACAGGAACTGTTAAAGAGTATTGAGATCGAAACCGTCGAACATATGGATCAGGTTCTTGCCCTGGCTTTGCTCCCTGTACTGAAGCAGAAAAATGAGGTCTGAGTTTTAATTACAAAAACTTTCTCGAGCCCCGTCAGCGCAGGAAAAAGAGCTTGACACATTTTTTACAAACCTGCTATACCTTACGCGTTTTCGGACGGTTCATATCAATCAACAAACAAGGAGGTCTCCCGTGACTAAAGCGGATCTTGTCAGTGCAATGGCAGAAAAAGCAGAGCTTAATAAAACCCAGGCCGAAGAAGCGCTTAAGGCATTCATCGAAACCGTAACCGGCGCACTTCAGTCTGGCGACAAGGTTGCTCTGGTTGGTTTTGGTACCTTCAGCGTTGGTGAACGTGCCGCACGTACCGGTCAAAATCCGCAGACAGGACAGAAAATTGAAATTGCTGCAGCCAAGGTACCAAAGTTCAAGGCCGGCAAGGCGCTGAAAGATGCCGTCAATTAATTTTCGCACGTCACGGTAGAAACCTTTTATTGTTTAGTTTTGGAAACAGGAAGCATTTGCCGTCCGGCATATCATTCTGTCCGGACGCTTACAAGCTTCCTGTTTCTGTCTGAAGAGGGGCTGTAGTAGAGTCGGTTACAACGCCGGCCTGTCACGCCGGAGGTCGCGGGTTCAAGTCCCGTCAGCCCCGCCATAAAATCAAGCACTTAGCCAGTTTTGGTTAGGTGCTTTTTGTGTTTGTGCCCATTCTGTGCCCAAATTTTATGATGTTGACCGTCGGTTATCCGATATTGCCGTTTATTAAAACCGATGGTCACTACTTTTCCGACCTTCGGTCTATTTTGGGCCGGTGCCCACGTATTTTTAATTAGTTGTGAAGTGCAAAATCGTGCCAAATGCTAAATAATTATAAAATGCTAGTAAAAATGCCTTCCTTTGACCTTCGGTACAAAATAATCTTGAGTGACTTGAATTGCAGGATTTGTAAGAATGTATGGTTGACCACCGGACAAGCCATCAGTTTAATGGAAGGCAAGATATGAGAAAGTAGCATCTGAAATGCTCGCTCAGGGCAATCTTTTTCGTTCATGCTAATGGTGCTGCCGCGTTCATTATTGCCAAAAAGGAATATTCGCGTTAGGTTTGTCACCACAACCCCCCGCCAACGTCACTTTAAAATCCCATGGGCCACTTAAAAGGAGGGGAGTAGTCTAACAGACGTTTTTACGACGGTTATGCGTCGTAAAAAACATCATCTCGTGAGTCCATAAAATATGCCACGAATCACTGTAGAAAACTTGATGTCCGCCGTTCAGGTGATCAGAGAAATGGATCGCAAAGACAAAGAGGCGATTTGCGACGAGATATTTCGTGATCAACCAAATCTTCTCGCGTCAGTATTGGCGTTGACGAAAATGTCTATTTCTCCAGCGCATGTAGAGGTAGTGCTGGAAACTCTTATGGTGATGCACCTCGCGCTTAAAGAATCTGATGAAAGAATCCAGACCATTACAGAAGAGGACCAAGAGCGCGAACTTCAGCGACTCACGGCCTCGCTAAAGTTTCCACAAGGAATGACACCTGAATTAACGGCAGAATCAATCAAGAAATATGTCGGTTACCAAAAAGAACCATGGTTGCTTGCTTACGTCATTGCACTGCTACAGGACAATAAAGTGCTTATGAGCACCAACGAGAATTCCAAATATCTGGTGTTATCAGCGCTGAATTTGGTCGCGTGTGTTGCGAATGCACAGAATGACTAGCTCTTCGATGCGACTCTGACTTCGCTGCGCTTTGACCGCGCAGCCTATGGGCTTCATTGAAATAATGTCAAAAAAAATCCCCCTTTTTGAATGCGACAATCCCGCCTGGCGATCCGAGCGGGATTTTCTGGTAACACAGGGTTTATTAGATTCCACGGGTTTGCCAAAAAATATTCCTCAGAGCAATGCAGTATCATATGAGGTTCTTGCAAAAGGTCTAAGCTCCCAGGCTTCAGGACTTCACCAGTGAGTGCTTGGCCCCATTTTCTGAAATAAGTGGAACACAGGGCTTTGTGGGAGACTATTTTTTCGATTTTGGACAGACGTCTCCCTCGTAGCCCAGCTTTTTCGTTCTTTGACAATCAGCAACCAGTGATTTTAAGCAACTGGTCGGCAAATAGGGTGATGATGCCGAACATGGCATGATATTTTGGTCTTGAGCTTCATCGGTAACCTCCTGACTGTTATTTGGCGTCGTAACCTAATAATATCAGATAGTTGCCTTTGAGGCTCGACTTTTTACAGCTTTTTCTCTATATGCAAAATGTTGCATCTACTTTTGCAAGAGGCTCATATATAAGATTGGGGGATGGGTGTCAGATTCACGGGTAGCGGAAACGGTTAGACAGTTCTTATGTGGATCACGTAAAAGTCCTTTCATGAGCAAAAAAGCTCTCCAGGCAAGGATTCCCCATGGTGCCAGCAAAAAAACGTGCCCAGACATCTATGCATTGATCTTACTTATCAAAAAATCAAAATTATCCTTTTATATAAACCATTAATTCAATAGAATGGCTTGAAAGGATTCCACTATGCCCACTTTTTTAGATGATCTTCCTGAAGTTTTTGTCTCAACCACAGCCATCTCTGCGCTGGTTCATCAGGCTGTTAAAAGTGGCAAACTCAGAAAACTCGGATCGCGTCTATACACCAAGGATCCGTCATCCCCGCCGGAGGATATTGTCAAAAGAAACTGGTATTTCCTTTTGCGAGATTACTATCCGGATGCACTCATCGCTGATCGAACCGCCATTG
>NZ_JCBCBS010000161.1:0-13203 GCF_059864205.1 Pelovirga sp. | reverse complement strand
TGTCGTACTTGTTGAAACGATCTGGACACTGCGAGGGAAAAAGTACCAGCTGAATAAGGACGAATTGGTGGCTGTTCTTCAGTCGCTGTTTCAGGAGCCGAACATCAGGTTTGAAGATGGTCAGGCCGTATGGGTGGCACTTACCGATTACCGAAACGCAAAACCGGTGAAGGGAAAAGAAGCTGATTTTGCTGATGCTCTGATCATCAACAAGTCTAAGCAAATTGCCGGCAAGGAAAAGAAGGTTTTTGAGGGATCGTATACATTCGATCTTGCCGCACAGTCTTTGCCGGGATCCAAGGCTCCTTAATAAAGAGGGAATATCAACACTTCTTGGGCAAATCACTTCGCTCCGACAGGTGGCCCAGTTTAAATCAGAACGACTGGCCCACTTTCACCGGAATACTCAGACGATTACTGAATAAGCCGGTCATCTGTCTATCGCTCTGGGAACTGCCAACTTGGTTCCTGAAATTGAAATAGACGCAATATAGGAAAACCCGGTCTGAATCCTCAAGCGGGGTGTTCGTGTTCAAGAAGTGCTGAATTATCAGAAATCCCCGCCCGGATCACCAAGTGGGGATTTTCGGCACTACTGCTCCAGTAATTTTCTGGCTAAGCTATGCATCTCAGAGTTGGCGAGTGCTACCACCTTCTTTTTTACGGTTCGTGAGTAATATTCCTGCTCGGTTTTGGTCAGCGGATCACCTTCCAGCTTCTTTCTAAATAGCTCCTTCTGCTTAGGTGAGAAAACTTGTGACAGAGCGTACTCCAAAGAGAATTCGTCATAGCGGTCCTTGCGCCTACGATCCTTTTCAGCTTTCTGCTCAAAATAAAGCTCAAATAGACCCCTGACGCGCTCCGGATCGACCTCGTCATTTGACCATTCCGGTGCGTGGCCGCTGGCAAAGGCTTTCTGCCAGGCTTTGACACGGTTCTTGTCGTCGTTGGAAAACGTTTTTGTTAGCTTGGTCAACCACGAAAAAGACAAGTGGTAATAGGCGTAGACTGCCGACGAGAGTAAGAGGAGGCGGTGATACCGTTTTTTAAGCCCCTCTGAGGAGAGTTGTTGTTTAACCTTGTCTGTAGAGAACTGATAACTTTCTCCTGCGCTAGCCAAAAGAACGGGAAACCCCTCCCAAAGCCGGGAGTCGTTGCTCTCGACTACCTTGGCCAGGGTTTCGTTCACCTCAAGTTCTTCACTCGGCTCAAACATTGAGAATCCGAGTTTGGATAGGCTTTTGAGGAGTTTTTCGTCAGTCATTTTGTGTGCCCTCCTGCAGTAATTCCAGGAAGATGTTTATGTTTGGTTTTAATCGAAGTTCCGCAATATCAAACTGACCATTTCATGAAAGTGGGCTGCAAGCCTTTCAAGATCCAGCTCGTCCTTATGAAACTTTGCCAGCGCCACGCAATCTTCATAGTCTACCCTAGTGCCGCGCATCAGTTTGCTGGATATCAAGTCATAATCATTCAGGATGCCAATATAAAGGTTCGAGAATTCAACAAGTCGTTTGTTTCGTCCAGCCTCCAAGGGCGATTCCAGTAATCCAATTGTGTGAATGTTGTTGCCCCGAAACAGGTCATAATGAAAAGCTTCGCCTTTGCGTTGCCAACCGGGACCAGTGGTTGGCGTGTAGCTCATTGCTTGTAATTGCTTGTAATTGCTTTATCAGGTAGTTGTATTCCCTAACGTCTGGCACCATGAAATCGACGTCTTTTGTTGATGCTTTAACGCCTAGTAGAGTCATGGCCGTGCCACCACAAGCGATCAATTGAACTTTCCGCCGCAACACTCTATTCCACGCCCTCAGATTGTCGAGAAGTTTGTCTTTGTCGGGTCTGTATTCATTTTGTACCATTAAGCACATATCCTTGTATTTATATCTACAATAAATTGTATATAATTATACAATCTAATTAATTTTGTCAAGTCAGAGAAGTTGAAACTTTTTTCAATAAACCGAGGCAATGCATCTCCGTAAACAAATCCTTCGTCAATAAACTGCGCTACCAAATCCGGCGTCAAGTTGCCATCCCCCACCGGTATGCGATAAACGGTTTTTGTGGCATTGCCCGACTCGTTTGCATAGCACTATACTTTTTCTCCTTCCGCGTATAAAGAAAACTGAGCTTTCAGCGTTTTGCGCACCGCCGCCAGCCGCCTTTCCAACCGCGCGCGATCATAACTGGATTCGATGCAGCGATTAACCAGCTCATCAATACATTGCAGCTGTTCGTCGATTGCTCGTAAGTGGCCGGGTCTGATCGTCAGGCTGCTGATGGTATCAAGGGCGCCGAGCATGCGCACCAGTATGGCAACATTCACTTCGGCGCTACCCCGAATCTGATCGAAGGCCTCAGCCAATAGACCCTCAAAGCTCGGAACGATGGCCACCACGCGCAGCGTTTCTCCCTCGTAACGGTACGATAGTGGAAATTGTCTACCAGCCAGCCGAGCCAGAATCGATGTCAGATAATCGACGCACATCACCGCCGTTGAGGTGTCATTGACCCCGGGAGAAAGTGCTTTAATGGCCATGTCCACGATTTGTCGAATACCGAAAGCCGGGTCCTGTTCAACGGTACGATGGCGGCCAATACTGTAAGCACCATTAAGCGCGTTAATGATCTCCTGGTCTGGTGGGTAAGTCAGGGCGAGTAATGCCAGGGCTGTATCTTGCACAACGAACGCGCCGATGCCGTGCTGCATACGCACGATGGTCCTGTTGTCCTCCGCCAGATGCAACAGCGCATCAATATCCACGCTTTGAATGTAACCGCTTTCATTTGTCAGGACTGGATACCAGGTCCGCTCATCCTGTAATCCGAGGTCCTGATTGCGGTCTTCATCTGCATCGGGCTCCTTATCCAGTTGTTTCGGCAGTAGTCGATCAATGGAAGCGTTGGTCTCCTGAGCGACAGAGGCGATGATGCTGGATGCCTGGATAGACGAGGCAATATGATGAATGAAATAGATTAGAACTCCCACGCCACCAAGCGACATTAAAAAGGCGAAGAATACCGCCAGAGTCGGCACGAATTCGTCTACACCGCCACTATCGCGAATGGTGCGTAACACGATCAGGCAATAAGCAAAAATACTGGCGAAAACCCCCAGTGTCATTTGAGTGATACGGCTGCGCATGAAGTTCCGCAAAATGCGGGAGGTGTACTGGGTTGACGCCTGTACCAGTGCCAACAGGGTCATGGAGAAGGTGATGCCCATAACCGTCATCATTGAACCCGCAAGCGTGGACAACATCTGGCGCGCGCCGTCGGCACCTACTTCAAAAAAGTGTGACCACTGACTCAGCCAGGTATTGAAGCCGGCCGAGTCTGCTTCAATTAACACAACCGCGAAGGCAATGCTGCCCGCGACCATAAGAGAAGGCATAAACCAGAAGCTCGACCGCAGATTGCCCAAAAACTGTCTTAACTTATTCATATTGCCACTTCCAATTTAGAATTTCCGGCATGTCTCCACCGTGTTTTTGATGGAGGTTATATGGTCGATAAGTCAGCAAAAAGCTGATAAGGGTTCTGTTTTAGTTTCTTTTATCACTCTACACTGACCCAACTTGACTTCGCTTGTGGCTGCCAGCTTAATCTTGAATTGAAAGATATTTGTATCTGTTCAGCACCGGCTCGGGGATCCTATGTCAAGGGGCGCTTTTCGTCATCCATGACCGCTTGTTGTAGCCATTCATGGCGACAAACACCCTTGCCACAGGAACCCCGACCCTGCGTAAGGACAGCAGTGAATAGTTACAGATATTTTTCATTTGTCAGTTAAGGCGATAAGGGTTTTTACGCTGCGTATCCGTCGAAAAATGCCTGCTGGACTACATCCCTCCGTTTGCCGATATAGAACTTTATAGAGATGTCGGTGGGGAATGTGGGGTAAGTCTAGCGGGAATAATGCTGCTTGACAATAATGAACGTGGCGTAACCATCAGTATGGACGAGATATTTCGCTAGTGATCAGTTTGGCACAGGTTGTTTTTTATCTCTTGTCCCGCCTTAAATTTGATTTTGTATCCAGCGCTCAACTCCCTTTCTTACAAACCCTGGGTTATCAGAAAATCCCGCCAGGGCTGCGGCGGCGGGCGCAAGCGATGTGACGAGGAGCCAAAAAGAAGTGTTTTACAGCCAGGCGTATAGATTACGAAAATGACTCATGGAGAAACCTCATTAATGTTTGGTTCGAGGCTTGAAGGCCATCGGCTTATTGATCCTTTTCAGGATCATTCTGTGCTACTTTTAGAGACCAGTTTTCAATAATTCATGGTTTATCAGGACGTGAATCGAAAAAATAGAACGAAGTTTTGTTTTCGCTTCGGATGCCCAGATTCTTACAGAAACAGAAGACAGTCAACATGAAAAATAAATACTTACTCATTGTCTCAGGTCAATAATAAAGGATTAAGTTGCTTTTTTAGCAGGGAACTCGTGGGTCAGAATGTGGCCAACGACAAACACCAACAGATGAGGATATTCGCCTATGGAAACGATCAACATATTAGGGATCAGTGGCAGCCTGCGTAAAGCCTCGACCAACCGGGGACTACTGCGCTGGGCTCAGAATTGCGCCCCGGAGGGAATGCGGATAGAAACAGCGGATCTGAGTGAAATCCCTTTTTTTAATGCCGATCATCAGCACGATCAACCTGAAGCGGTGTTGACCTTGATGAACCAGGCTGAAGGGGCCGATGCTCTGTTGCTGGCCTGTCCGGAATACAATTATTCCCTGGCCCCGGCGCTCAAAAATGCCCTCGACTGGTTGTCGCGGGCACCGGACAATCATCTGTTGGCGGGCAAGCCGGTGGCGATCATGAGTTCAGGTGGTGGCCAGGGGGGTGCCAGGGCCCAGTATCACCTGCGCCAGGTTTGCGTTTACCTCAATCTGCATCCCCTTAACAAGCCGGAAATCTTCTGCCATGCCTTCAGCCGCAGCTTTGACGAACAGGGGACTCTGGTTGATGGCAAGATACAGGAGCAGATACGCGAGCTGCTCGCGGCGTTAGCTGATTGGCACGGCAGGATCAGGAGCAGATGAGGGTCATTTTGCGTTTGTTGTTGATTGCTTGTGTTGTTCTGCTGTCAGTAGCAGGCTGTCAGCAGCAGCCGGCAACGGACCCCTATTTGCAGTTGTCAGGGCAGACCATGGGCACCACCTGGTCCGTTGCATTGCGTTCCAGCAACGCTCCGGATGCAGCCGGGATCAAGGCTGGATTGCAGGAGCGCCTTGATGGCATCAACGCGCTGATGTCGACGTATGATCCTTCATCAGAAATTTCCCGTTTTAATCAGTTCTCCGGCAACGACTGGTTTCCAGTCAGTGAAGATACCGCGCGGGTGGTTGCATTGGCGCTGGAGATCAGCCGTCTGACGGATGGGGCTTTTGATGTCAGTGTCGGGCCCCTGGTCGAACTCTGGGGCTTCGGCGCACTACCGCGGAAATCTTTACCCCCTACCGCTGAGCAGATAGCTGAGGTTCTCGCCGCTGTTGGTTACGAAAATCTGCAGTTGCGCCGCGATCCTGCGGCGATTCGCAAAAAAAATCCGCAGCTGCGGATCGATTTCGCAGCTATTGCCAAAGGATACGCCGTTGATCTGCTGGCCCACTACCTTGACCAGCTGCAGATCGAACATTACCTGGTAGAAATTGGTGGTGAGCTGAAAATGAGGGGGGTGCGCAGCGATGGCAGTCCCTGGCGCATTGCCATTGAGCAGCCGTTGGACAGCAGCCGCAAGGTAGCAGCAATCTTCCCCTTGACCGATATCGCTCTGGCGACCTCAGGGAATTATCGAAATTATTACGAGGAAAACGGCCGGCGCTATGTTCATACCATCGATCCGGTCAGCGGCAAGCCAATCCAACATCAACTTGCCTCAGCAACGGTTCTTGATCCTCTTGCTGCCCGGGCGGATGCTCTGGCAACGGCATTGATGGTAATGGGAGAGCATCGCGGCAGGCAGTTCTGCGAAGAACACCAGATTGCCGCGTACTTTATTATCCACCACAACACGGAGACGACCAGCTATTCCAGCCCGGCTTTTCAAGGGTTGCTGGAGCAGAGATAAGCACTATGAGACTTGAGACCATCTATTTTGCCGGTGGCTGTTTGTGGGGCGTTCAGGCCTTTGTTAAAACCCTGCCAGGGGTGATCCTGACCGAGGCCGGGCGGGCCAATGGCAGGACCAATTCCCTTGATGGTGAGTATGATGGTTACGCCGAGTGCGTGAAAACCCTCTTTGACGCTGATCTCACGACGCTGGAGCAACTGTTGACATGTTTTTTTGAAATTATTGATCCCTATAGTGTCAACCGACAGGGAGAAGATGTGGGGTTGAAATATCGGACAGGAATCTACAGTAGGGCTCCGGAACACCTGGAAAAAGCTCAGCGGTTTATTGATACCAGAGCCGATGCGGAAAACATTGTCGTTGAGGTTCTTCCTCTGGTTCAATATGTAAAAAGTGCAGAGGAGCACCAGGATCGTCTGGAACGATGCCCTTCTGATTACTGTCACATCCCGCTGGAAATGCTGAATAAATATAAAACTCGAACAGAGCAGTAGTTCAGAGGTTATGTTAACCCGAAAGCGACAGGGAATCTGAGCGCTATCTGCGGTCCCAGGTCTGCTCCCTTATAGCCGCTGATAAACCCATGCGGGTTGGCCATCCGCCAGGGTTAATTGGAGACGATGGTAGCGTTCTCCCAGCCGTTCGTAGCGATCGAGACGTCGCAGCCCTTGTGGGGTTACGCTAAAGACCACTCCTTTGGTTTTCGCCGAGCCAACTTCCGTAATATCAAGTCCCTGTTTGCGGTAGCCGGGCAGATGTGCCGGGGTCGAGTCCGTCAGTTCGCGGGTAATGAGCAGGCGCACCAGCGGATTACGCAGGGTACCGTAGGCAAAAACTCGCTGCTCGCCGGCGTCTATTTCAACAACAGTGGAGCTGGGCGGAGAATAATTGAACGGGCTGACGAAGGTCCACCACCCCCAGGCGCCGCTGGCCAGGAGCAGGAGCAGCAGTATCATGCCAAGCCGCGTCAGCAATCTGCGCCGGGTCGATGGGCGGCAATCGGGTCTGCTTAGGGTGCCAGCCATTTATTTTCAAGCTCTTCAGGCCAATCGCCGAACCAGCGCCGTAATGGATTGCGCTGCAGCTGCTGGAAACGTTCACAGCAGGCATTGAGTCGCTCGCTATCCGCTGCTAATGCTTCCATTCTGACCCAGTCGTTCCAGGAAAGATGAAGGCCCCAGTCAGCTTTATGGATATCGCAATTGGGCAGGCGATAGTGAAAGGTCGGGCGTGGCTTGATCAGCTCATCAGCGGTGACATTACGCACCCGTTTTTTATCAAGATGGAGAAACAGGGGAAGCATATCCAGAGCGCGATTGCGGGTCGGATTATGCTGCAGGTAGTCGTCGATCAGGGTGTCCAGGTCAGGCTGGTAAGCGGGGTTGACCACGTTGAGGATGTATTCATGGGGAAAAGGGTCAACGTAACTGGTAATGCGGCGGGTAAGGTCAACATTGGTCCGCTCGACAATCCAGTCGTAGCAACATAAAAAGGTTTTCAGGATGGCTGTAATGATAGCCGGATCGGTGGCTGGAATTTCCGGATTCAGCTGCATGCCAAAAGCGTTGACAATATGATCAGAGGTGCCCCTGGCCCCTGTCGTGCGAAGTTCAGCAATGAGATCTTCTACCTGCGGTAAGCGGTCAAAGGGCAGCGGTGGTGAAACAATCTCCATCGGGACAATGCTCTCGGCGGCCCAGGCAATGGCTTCTTCAACGGAATTTTCGAGTCCCCCTTCCAGGGTACTGGCATCGCGGTTTTTGCGCCCCATTTTTTTGAGCAAATTAAAATCCAGTTCAACCACCCATTCGCCGGCAGCGTCACCTCGCAGAATGCGGGCATAGCGGCCATCGGAGGTAATCTCGAGCTGAAGGAAATCGGCGACAATGGCAGCCAGCTGATTGAGGTCAAGACCGCTCATCTCCAGTTCGATGCCAACCCGGCGCGGCTTGCCTTCAGGGTTTTTAAGCCATGGTGGCACCTTGAGATCGTGTTGCTGTTTCATTTTACTCGATATTCCGGCGGTGTCAGGCTTTAGTCACTTTAAGCTGATGGTCATGGCACATAAGGGACATTGATCAATACAGCCGCCACAACTGCAGCACAGTGCGTGGTCAACCACGGCTCTTTTTTTACCGCGCCCCCGAGGCTGGTCGGTGGTCAGGGTCAGGGCACCAAAAGGGCATGCGCTAAGGCAGGCACCACAACCGCTGCAGCGCGTACTGATGATAATAGCCATGGCAAGGACTCCTGCTACTGCAATTCGTCTGTGGGACATTATGACGAAAAGCCACCCAAAGGAAAAGGGGGAGGTGGGGGAGATAGCAGGGGCAATGTCCCTCTGTGAACCTTTAGCGTGTCAGCGCCGAGCCGATAACCAGGCGGTGGATTTCATTGGTGCCTTCGTAGATCTGGGTGATCTTGGCATCGCGCATCATCCGTTCCACCGGAAAATCGCGGGTATAGCCGTAACCACCAAGCACCTGAACTGCTTCGGTGGTAACCCGCATGGCGACATCGGCGGCAAACAGTTTGGCCATTGCCGCCTGCTGCCCATAGGCTTGTCCATTGCCGGCTCGCCAGGCCGCCTGATAAACCAGCAGGCGGGCGGCTTCAATCTCCGTTGCCATGTCAGCGAGTTTGAATAAAACCCCCTGAAAGTTATGGATGGCCTGATCGAATTGCTTGCGCTCTTTGGCGTAGCTGGTTGCGGCCTCAAAGGCTCCCTGGGCAATGCCAAGCGCCTGGGCGGCGATGCCGATTCGCCCACCGTCAAGGGTCTTCATGGCAATCTTGAACCCCTGCCCTTCTTCGCCCAGCAGGTTGTCGGCCGGAATCCGGCAGTTGTCAAACACCAGTTCCATGGTGGGTGAAGAACAAATCCCCATTTTCCGTTCTTTTTTGCCGAAGGAAAAACCGGGGGTGTTTTTTTCTACGATAAAGGCGCTGATGCCCCGATGTTTTTCAGCATTTTTGTCACTGCGCGCCAAGACGATGTAGGTTTCAGCTTCACCACCGTTGGTAATGAAATTTTTACTGCCGTTCAGTACCCATGTGTCGCCGTCTCTCACGGCGGTGGTTCTGGTACCACCGGCGTCAGAGCCGGCACCACTCTCGGTCAGACCGAAAGCGCCGAGGGTGCGTCCTTCCGCCAGGGGTTTGAGATAGCACTGTTTCTGTTGTTCGCTGCCGAACATAAACAGGGGATTGGCGCCGAGGGAAAGGTGAGCCGATAAGGTGACGCCGGTTGACGCACAGACCCGCGACAGTTCCTCCACCGCAATGGCGTAGCTGATGTAGTCGGCACCAGCCCCACCATACTCTTCCGGAAAAATAATCCCGGTCAAACCAAGCTCTCCCAGTTTGTCGTACATCAGTTCCCGATCAAAGCGTTCGTTTTCATCCCGTTCAGCGGCAGAAGGTGCCAGTTCCGCTTCGGAGAAGTCGCGCACCATCTGGCGCATCAATTTATGTTCGTCGGTCAGCTCAAAGATCATGGTCGTCTCCTGTCGATATTTATGAGAATGGCGAAAAATCCGCTTTACGCCCCTGTAAAAAGGCGTTGATGGCTTCCTGTGCTTCCGGTTTCGCCAGCTGCTGCAGAAACAGTTCGCCTTCCTTGCGCATGATGTCGGCAATGAAGGGTATGTGCTGCGCTTTGAGCAGGGATTTGGTCAGACGCACGGACTCCGGTGGCTGGGCTGCCAGCCTGGCCGCCTTAGCGAGAACCTGATTTTCCAGGGTCGCAGAGTCGAAGAGCTGATTGATCAAGCCGTATTCCAGGGCTGTTGCGGCATCGACCATTTCGCCCAGCAGCAACATTTCTGTGGCCCGTTGCGGGCCGATCCGCCGTGGCAGCAGATAGCTGGAAGCCGCCTCCGGGCACAGGCCCAGATTAACGAAGGGCAATTGAAAACGCGCCGTCTCGTCGGCGTAAGCCAGATCGCAATGCAGCAGCAAGGTCGTGCCGATACCGACCGCCGGACCACTGACCATGGCCAGCAGGGGTTTGGTTGTCTGGCTGATGGTGCGCAGGAAACGAAACACCGGGCTGTTTTCTCCCTGCGGCGGGTGTTGGGCAAAATCAGACAGGTCATTGCCGCTGGTGAAGCAACTGGCTGTGCCGTGCAGCAGAATGACCCGCACCTGCTGATCCTGTTCGGCGGCCTCCAGTGCTGCGCTCAAGGCATCGTACATCGCCATGGTCAGGGCGTTACGTTTTTCCGGGCGCGCAATCCCGATCCGCAAAATTCTATCGTTGACATGGGTGGTGATAGGTGCGCTGTCGTTTGTCATAGGTCCTCCCTTCCGGTAAAAATTAAAGTAAGTTTCTGATCTGGAAACCAGAAATTTTTCGCAAGGTCAAGGAAATCAAGCATTTGAGCGGAGGCGTAGTACTTTACGCCGCACAATCAAATGCGCTGATTGACGCAGAGATTGTGGAAAAGAGCGGTTTCCGGACAGAAACTACGCAATACTCCGGCCAGCCGCAAACCCCTGATGGATGGCATCGAAGACCATGGCCGGGCGTTGTCCATCACCAACCAGCTGCCAGGGGATCTGCAACGCGGAAGCGATCTGCGCAAGGGGATTGCAGCTGCTGGTGCCGACTGCCAGCACCACCGTGTCGGCGGCGATCTCCGTTGTCTCGCCGTCATGTTCAATCGTTACCCCGCCGGGGGTGATCTGTTGAACCCTGGTTTGGGTCAGGCAGGTTACATGGAAGCGTTCCAGATCCTGCAGCATTCCCCAGCGCGTTGAACGGCCAAAATTGCTGCCGAGCTTATCCATCATTTCAACCAGGGTGATCTGTTTGCTGCCGCGGGTTGCCAGTCGGTAGAGCTCTTCCAATGGTTCGGCGCGGTGAACGAGCAGAAACTTCAGATCGGTGGCTGACATGGTGCCATGTTCAGCAAGGAACAGGGCCGTCTCAATACCGACCGCACCGCCGCCGATGATCACCACCCGCTGACCGGTGGCCACGGTTTTTGCCAGAACGTCCCAGGCCTGAACAACATGGGGCAGATCAGCTCCAGGAATCGGTGGCGTGATGGGTCTGCCGCCGGTGGCCAGGATCAAACGGTCAGGTCGGTGCTGACGCAGAAAGGATGCGTCGACCTCGGTGCCGGGTAGAATCCTGATGGGGTGACGGGCCAGTTGCCGTTGCAGATCTTCAGCCAGAACGGAGAATTCCGCACGGCCGGGAGGAGTGCCGGCGCGTGGCAACTGGCCGCCAAGGTGGGTGCTGCGTTCGCACAGAGTGACCCCATGTCCTTGCTCAGCAGCTGCAAGAGCCGCGCTCATACCGGCGGCGCCGCCACCGACAACCAGGACCTGCTGCGGGTTTTCGGTTGGTTGGCTGCGGGTTTGGGTTTCGTAGCCGACGCGTGGATTGCACAGACATTCGACCGCTTTGAGTTTAAACAGGTTGTCGAAGCAGCCCTGGGCACAGGCAACACAGTGGACAATCTCCTGCTCACGGCCGGTGCGCGCTTTTTCCGGCAGTTGCGGATCGGCAATCAGAGCCCGCCCCATGGCAACCATATCGCAGGAGCCCTCTGCCAGCAGTCGACGAGCAATGGTCGGATCATTAATACGATGACCGGCAATCACCGGTACCGGGATCTGTTCGCGAAAGGTGCGGGCCAGGTAAGCAAAAACGCCGCGCGGAACCTTGGTGACAATCTGCGGTACCCGGGCTTCATGCCAACCGACATTGACATTGAGGGCATCGGCCCCGGCGGCCACCAGCTGCCTGGCAAAAATCAGCAGCTCATCACGACTATTGCCACCCGCCATGAAGTCGTTGCCGTTGATCCGCACCAGCAGGGGAAAATCCGTGCCGATCGCCTTGCGGATGGCGGTGATCACCTCCAGCCCGAAGCGCATGCGGTTTTCCAGGGCGCCACCGTAGGCATCCTGACGCTGATTGGTCAGGGGGGACAAAAATTCGCTGATCAGATAGCCGGTACCGGCCAGCACTTCGACCGCATCGAAACCGGCCTGCTGGACGCGCCGGGCGGCGGCGGAAAAATGCTGAATCAACTGAGCGAGTTCCGCTTCCTCCAGCGGCCGTGGCACTTCCTGGGTCAGGCGCGAGGCAATCGGCGATGGCGCTACCGGTTGCTTGCCACCGAGGAACAGGGAATGGTTGTAGCGTCCGGCGTGATTCAACTGGACGCAGGCGGCGGCACCAGCCTGTTGAATCGTTGCCGCAAGGCGGGTCAGTCCGGGCAGAAAATCATCCTCGTGGGCGCCGATATTGCCGGGTTGTCCGGACATTTCATCGATGGTGGCATAGCCGACACAAATCAGTCCGGCACCACCCCGTGCCCGCTCGGCGTAGAATGCCTGCAGGCGCTCTGTGATCTTGAAGTTGCGACACATGTTCAGATGCATCGCCGGCATCATGATGCGGTTTTTTAATGTCAGGGTGCCGATGGTTAGCGGTGCAAACAGTAAATCTTGCATAGTGTCCTCAATTCAGATCGGCGCCAGTGCCGCGTCGTAGAGATCGGCAACCGTCGAAAACAGACCGATGGTCTCCAGTGCCTGGCGCAGCGCATCGGGTTGATCGAGAAAGTCACGGATAAAAACCAGCTCCGAGGCTTTAAGGTAAACGGCAAATGGTGGACATGGTTTGCCGGCAAGGAGTTCCTGAGCGACTTCGGCGACGGAGCGCGCCGGGTCGATCTGCTTGACCTTCGCGCCGCGCGCCAGAAGCTTGGTGACGTAAAAAATGATATTGGCATCGACACTTTCAATGGCATAACGATGACCAGGCAGAATGGTCTTGCCACGCAGTGTCGCGAGTTTGAGCAGGGTCGCACAATAGGCGTCGTAATTGCGGAAACGTTCATCACTGAGCAGATCGACATCGAGCAATGGTGACTGAAAAATTCCGCGCAGCAGCACATCCCCGGTGACGGCCCAGTGAGCAGCAGCCAGAACCAGATCGCTCTGGGAATGCCCCGGACAAGGGATCACCTCAATGCCCAGATCGGGAGGCAGGTCGTCCTCAATGATGCGGTAGCGGGTCGGCAGAGTGGGAAATACCGAACCATCCTCCATGCTTGCCGCAAAGCGGCTGAGGAATTCTTTGCTGAAGCCATA
>NZ_JCBCBS010000147.1:0-11465 GCF_059864205.1 Pelovirga sp. | reverse complement strand
TCCCATTTGTGACGCAGCGGTCAGGAAGATGATGGCATGACGATACAGGGCGGCAACTGTTTGAGGCGATAGCCGAGTTTTGCCGACCCGTCATGCCGTCGGCTTGCTGACCGGCATCCGCGTCAGCGGACCAGGAGCATGGGTGCCCTTTTCTGCTTACTCTTTTGTGGCATGACAAAAGAGTAAGACGGCGAGCGGGGCCGCGACCCCGCGGTCTTGGTGTTGATGTTGAACAATCGGGCGAGGCATGGGCCGCCTCACAAAAACCCCCTTTTAAATTGAACAATCACGCATCGAGCAACCGCTTCAACGTGTTACCAAGGATGACATTATTAACCCCCATCCCCAGATACCCGGTCTGGCCGTAGGTATCATAATGCTCGACCTGTTCAATCAGATGTTGGATTTCCGGCTTTCTGGCAAGGAACCGCTCCGGATGATCGATAATAAACTGTACCTGCTCAGCCAGATAATCAGGCAATTCCTGCTCATCCTGAGCGGTATTCATCACCGCCTGAAGCTGCGCAAAAATCATTCCTGCCCCTCCTCCAGCCAGCGCAGGGTTCTGGCGATATCCTCATGGTCATACGCCCACTTACAGCATCCCGCTTCAGCATAAACATCATACTCGCGCACCTGATCCAGCAGAATTTCCACCAGGTACTCCTTATCTTCATAGTCCGTCGGATTGCATGCCACCTGAAGCACCGGGTCTGCCAACCATTTAGGCAGGTCACCATGGTCGTACTGCTCACGGGTTGCCAGTTCAAGTTCAGCGAAAACTTGGGACATCGTCACACTCCTTTTTTTCGTTGCATTTACAAGGATAGCGATTGTTTTGCGTTCATCATCAGACCAGGGGATATTCTAACATTATTGGCATCATCTGTGCTAACTCCTGCTGTCAAGAACGCTATGACGAAAGGGACAGCCATCGATGTTTCAGCAGAACCAGTTACTATTCCGCGCCCTGCTTAATATCGGCAAAGAACTCGCCGCCATCACTGATATTGATCCCCTCCTGCAGCGAATTCTGCAGATATCTCAAGAGGTTTTCACCTTTGACAATGCTATCATCCGCCTGCTCAATCCAGCAACCAACACCCTGGAAACGGCCGCCAGCTACGGTTACAGCGAAGATGCGATCTCCCGCCTCATCGGCCTCGGCCAGGGGGTGATGGGCAAGGCCGCCAAATTTAGGCGCCCTTATCTGATTAATAATATTGCAGTGGAAGAGGACTACATCCCCGGCATCGACGCCGCACGCTCGGAGATGGCCGTCCCCCTTATTGCGCGTGACAAGGTGATCGGGGTCTTTAACGTCGAAAGCTGCCAGCCGGATGCCTTTACCGCCCAGGACTGCGATACCCTGGCGATCCTGGCCGGGCAGGCCGCCATCGCCATCGACAATGCTCATCTGTACCGCGATCTTTGCCAGGTGTCGCGAGAAAGGGAGCAACTGCATCACCTCAATGAACAGATCCTGACCAGCATCAGTATCGGTCTGTACACCGTTGACCAGCATTTGCGCATCACCTCATGGAATCGCAGTATGGCCCGCATGAGTGGCATCAGCAGTGCTGAAGCCGGCGGCAGGTCGTTGCTCGAACTGTTTCCAAATCTGGAAGAAGAGGGGATCTCCGAGCGCTTGCGGGAAGTGTTAAGTAGCGGAGAAGCCCAGCAGCTACGTATTGTTCACCGCGGCCAGAGCGGTCAGAACCGTCTGCAGAATCGTTTTTTATCGCCTCTGAAAGACGACAACGAAACCGTTGGTGCCGTGATTGTCGTGGAGGACATCACTGAATTCGAGCAACTTCTGGCACAGACCATTCAGTCGGAAAAGCTTGCTGAAGTGGGGCGCATGAGTGCCGGCATCGCCCATGAAATCAACAACCCCTTAGCAGTTATCAGCTATGCCTGTCAGATCCTGCAGGAAACCGAACCCCCTTCGGAACAAGGGCGTGAGCTGCTCGAACGCATCGCCCTGGAGGTGGAGCGGCTGTCCCATCTGACCTCGGAACTGCTGACCTATTCCGGACGGCAGGAGGATCGCCGTGTCCCGACCGATCTCAATCAGACCATCGCTGATGTACTGACCCTGCTGACCTATGAAATTAAAAAACATCAGGTTCACATCATCAAGGATTTTCATGAGCTGCCATTACCTGAGGTCGATGCCAACAAGTTCAAACAGATCTTTATCAACCTGATCCTCAACGCGATTCAGGCCCTGGAGCCACAGGAAACAATCCATATCAGCACCCGCTGTAGCCCGAAATCCGTGATTATCGACATCGCCGATAACGGGCCGGGTATTCCCGATCACCTCAAGGAACAGATTTTTGAACCCTTTTTCACCAATCGCAAAGATGGTAGCGGCACAGGTCTGGGGCTCTATCTGTGCCGTAAAATCATTACCGCTTATCAGGGTAATTTGACGGTAGCTGACAACCCTGAAGGCGGTACTTGCTTCACCTTACAGCTGCCCATCTGATTGCACTTTTTTTATCCAATCCAGCCACTGATTGCTCAAAAAGAAAGCAGTTTGTCCTTTTTCCTGAAGGTGATCAAGGGACAAACAGTCACTTGCGGCAGTTGGCACAGACCATGCTAAACAACAATATGTGTCGGTCATCAGTCAGCATCCTGATCCGGGCATCACGCCACGACGGCGTTACCAGCTAAAGGCAATCGAGCAAAGGCGCTCTGCACCCAGATGATTGGGTTCATTGCGCCTTTTGTATTTTACCACTGACAAAGGAGAGGTCAGCAGATGAAAAAAGTCGAATGTATTATCAAACCGTTCAAGCTTGAAGACGTCAAGAGCGCTATCTGCGAACTTGGCATCACCGGCATGACCGTTAGTGAGGTCCGTGGTTTTGGTCGCCAGAAAGGGCACACCGAACTTTATCGCGGTGCTGAATACCAGATTGATTTTATCCCCAAGATCAAACTTGAACTGGTCACCACAGATGAGCTGGTCAGTCAGCTGGTCGAAGCGATCACATCTGCCGCAGGTACCGGACGTATCGGCGACGGCAAAATTTTTGTCAGCAATATTGAGCAATCAATCCGCATCCGCACCGGCGAAGCCGGCGAAGATTCTCTTTAGTTCTGCACATACATAAAACAACCCCTATTTCGCGCTAAAAAGGAGATACGAGAATGAAAAAACAACTGATATTTCTTGCCTGTCTGGTTCTGCTGCCGAGCCTGGCGCTGGCTGAAGAGACCCCCATTAGCGAGGTCGCCTACATCCTTAACAGCTTTTCTTTTCTTATCAGCGGTGTACTGGTTATGTGGATGGCCGCCGGCTTTTCCATGCTCGAAGCCGGGATGGTGCGCTCCAAAAACGTTGCGACCATCTGCCTGAAAAATATCTCTTTGTACTCTATCGCCGGTATCCTCTATTACCTGATCGGCTACAACCTGATGTACACCAATGTCGACGGTGGCTTTATCGGTAGCCTTGGCCTTTGGGGGGCAGATGATGCCGCCGCCCTGGGTGGGGATTATTCCGGCGAATATGCCACTGGATCCGACTGGTTTTTCCAGATGGTGTTTGTTGCAACCGCTGCTTCGGTTGTTTCCGGTACCGTTGCTGAACGTATCAAGCTCTGGCCTTTCCTGGGTTTTGTTGTCGTCCTGACCGCTGTCATCTACCCGACCCAGGGCGCCTGGAGCTGGGGTGGTGGCTGGCTTGATGAGATGGGCTTTGCCGATTACGCCGGTTCCACCATCGTTCACTCAGTCGGCGGCTGGGCCGCTCTCGCCGGTGCGATTATTCTCGGCGCCAGAACCGGCAAATATGGTAAGGATGGAAGGGTCACCCCCCTGCCCGGCTCCAACATGCCCCTGGCAACCCTGGGGACCTTTATCCTGTGGATGGGCTGGTTTGGCTTTAATGGTGGTTCGGTTCTGGCCCTGGGCTCGGCCGACGCCGTCATCGAAATGTCAAATGTCTATCTCAACACCAATCTTGCCGCTGCCGGTGGTCTGGTTGCCGCCATCATCATGCTGCAACTGATCTACAAAAAAGTTGATTTGTCCATGGCCCTGAACGGTGCTCTGGCCGGACTGGTATCGATTACCGCTGAACCTTCGACGCCGTCACCCGGCATGGCGGTGATCATCGGTGCCATCGGTGGCATTCTGGTGATACTAGCTATTCCGCTGCTCGACAAACTCAAAATCGATGATGTTGTCGGCGCCATCTCAGTTCACCTGGTTTGCGGCATCTGGGGAACCCTGGCGGTACCACTGACCAATTCCGATGCCAGTTTTGTGGTACAGTTTATTGGTATTATCGCTGTTGGTGCCTTTGTTCTGATCGCCAGTTCCCTGGTCTGGCTGGCACTGAAATACAGTGTCGGCATCCGCGTCAGCAAAGAAGTCGAAATGAACGGCTGCGATTCGTCTGAACTCGGCATGGAAGCCTACCCCGATTTCCGCGGCGGATCATCCGGACTTTCTTCCGGGGGATCTTTCTAACCTCCCCTGAAGACTAAAAAATCGAGCACCAACCCTGTGCCGGACGTGCTGTTAATACCTGAAAACAGCACGTCCGGCAGCGGAAGGACAAGACATGAAAAAAGCCCTGATCGTTGATGACGAGCCCCTGATACGCCGACAAGTTGCAGAAGCCTTGAGCGACTACGGCTTTGATGAACTTTTTGAAGCGGCCGACGGATCCCAGGCGGTTGCCCTGGCATCAGCCCACCAGCCCCTGTTGATCGTCATGGATGTCACCATGCCGATCATGGATGGCATTACCGCTGCCGCCACCATCAACAGGAACCCCAGCGGCGCCATGGTGCTGTTGACCGGCACAACCGATAACGACACTGTGTCGCGGGCCATTGAGGCCGGGGTCCATCACTATCTGATGAAACCGTTCCGCGCTGACCAACTCAAAATTACCGTCGACATGGCCATCCATCAGTTTATTCAACTGTCTAATCTGCTCGACGAGGTTGCCGCCCTCAAGGAGAGTCTGGAAACCCGCAAGCTGGTCGACCGCGCCAAAGCGCTACTGATCAAAAACGGGATGACGGAACCCCAGGCTCATCGCAAGATCCAGAAACTGGCCATGGATAAGCGCAAAAGTATCGGTCAGGTTGCTGAAGCGATCCTGCTGACGGAGGGATGATCTGAACGTCCATCGCAGCAGCCATCTCAGCGCCATGAACCTGAGCAATCTGCCCCCCTGGTCGATCGCCTCACACCATTACAACGAAAGTCCACAACGGATTCAGATCCAGGGGACGCAATGCCTCAGCAAGCTGCTGCCACGCCTCGACGGAATAAGCGATCTGCAGACGTGCGGTGCCCTGTTTCATGATTTTATGGATGTCACCTTTCAGCTCCATCAGTGGCAACGGGAAGACTCACCAGACAGCCGCAAGAGCTTAAAAAACAGTTACTTGCGATTTTTGCGCGGTTGGCTCTTTGACAGTAATTCGATTGAGGGGGCGGTCCTTAAGGGGTGGGTAGAATCGCGCCTCGGGCTGCTGCCGACGTTCCACCGCACGACCATCGACGGCATCCATTCAGAAGGTTATTTCCGTTATCTGGTCGATCGCATGCGCGGCTCAGCCCGCACCAGTGCGATTTTGTCGCAACTGGATCTACTCTATGAATACGTTCAGTACCTGCTCCACCGTAATACCCGGACAACACACCGGACCCTCTATCGGGGAATCAATGAATTGGAGGATCACATTATTCTCAAAAAAAACGGCAACTCCTGCCTGATGCGCCTGAACAATCTCAATTCCTTCACCTCCAACTTTGAACGCGCCTGGGAATTCGGTTCCCGGGTACTGCAGACGCAAGTCCCCCTGACCAAGATTTTTTTTCTTTCCGGGGTTCTGCCCAGATCTTTGTTCAAAGGGGAAGATGAATATCTGGTCATCGGCGGGGATTACGATGTGAAAATTCTGATCGGCGGATGAGCGACAACGAGCAACAGATGATTCTCTCACGCGGGCGCGCAGCGTTTCTCGGGCTGGCCCTGGGCGATGCCCTGGGGGCGACTACCGAGTTCATGCTACCGGCGGAGATCCGGGCTGCTTACCAGATCCACAACCGTATTATCGGTGGCGGTTGGCTTGGCGTTAAGGCCGGGCAGGTCACTGACGATACCGAAATGTCCCTGGCCCTGGCGCGGGCTGTGGTAGACAGCGAAGGTTGGCATCTCCAGCAGATTGCTGATTATTTTGTTGCCTGGATGCGCTCCAAACCCATCGACATCGGGGCTACGGTACGCAAGGGACTTCGCACCTATTTGCACCAGGGCACCCTGGAGATGCCGTTAAATGAGTGGGATGCCGGTAATGGTGCAGCGATGCGCATGTGTCCGGTTGCCCTGGCCAGCTACGGCAGTGACGATCTACTGAAGCGCTACACCCTGGAACAGGCACACCTGACCCATCATCACCCCCTGTCAGATGCCGGTTGCCTGTGTATCGGTCGTATGCTCCATACGGCCTTGGCCGGCGGTGATCGCTTTGCCCTGCACGAACTGACCCGGCAACTGGTGAAACAACATCCGAATTTTCGTTTTAACAACTATAACGGCCAGGCCTCAGGATACATCGTTGACACCTTACGTACCGTTTTCCATTTTTTGTTCACCACCGCTGACTTTGAAGAGTGCCTGGTGGGTGTGGTTAACCAGGGGGGGGACGCGGACACGACCGGAGCCATTGCCGGCATGATCGGCGGAGCACTCTATGGTGAAGAAGGCCTGCCACGGCACTGGCTGAAAAAACTCAATCGCACAGTACGCACCGACATTGAAGAATTGACACCTCAGTTGCTGGCTCTGGCACCGGCTTTTGACCAAACGTAACTATTCAGCTCATTTCCATGGCGCCGGGTCGGGGGTCCTGTGACAAGGGTGTCTGTCGCCATGGACGGCGACAGTCAAGCGGCCATGGATGGCGAAAAGCGTCCCTTGACAGAGGACCACCGGCCCGGTGCCAAACAGATACTAACAACCAAACTGAAGTTGTCACCTACCCCAGGAGAAGATTTATGGCTACAAGCAAGCTTATACCCCTCGACATTGCCGCTGAAAAATCGCACACAACCACCATCAACCTGTTGCTGCATATCAAACGCGGGCTGCTGCCGGCCGACGAACTGCAGGGCCGCTGGTTTATCAGTGAAGCGGATCTTAACGCCTTTATTGCCGACAACCGCAAGGCCGAGCCCGGTGAACTTGGGATTCACAGCGGCTGCGGTAAAGGATGCGGCAGTTGCGGCGAGGAATAGCGCCATGAATATCTCCATCAGTCCATCAGATTTATTCTATCGCTACCGCCACAAGAAACAGACCCGGGAGCTGCCAAAATTTCAAGGCAAGCCGGATGCGCAGCCTTTTGATCGCGACGATCTCTACGAGGTTTTGCCGATGCTCGAAGCCGTCATGAATGAAATTGGCAGCGCCGAAGGACAAGTGCTGGAGAAGATCGAAGAAATGATGCTGCTGCAGATGCCCGGCTTTATCAGCACCCGTGAACAGGTCTTTGATTTTCTCGTTGATTTCGCCAGGCAGCGCAGGATGCAATCATGACAACGCCGAACAAGCACAACATAGCGGCGGTTGGCAACCGGGTGACTGTTCATTATATCGGCACCCTCGACAATGGTGCCATCTTTGACAGCCGCGACAGCGATGATCCTCTGACCTTTGTCGTGGGTGACGGCACGGTGTTTCCTGCTCTGGAGCGGGAAATTTGCACCATGCACTGTGGCCAGACCAGGAACATCCTGATCCCGGTAAACAATGCTTACGGTCCGCGCAACAATGACAATCTACTCAAGATCGAACGATCACAATTCCCTCCGGATAAGATCCCGGAACCCGGCAAGCTACTGACCATCACCTTTAGCGACGGTGAACAGCGGATCATGCGTATCATGGGATGCGATGACAGCAGCGTGACCCTCGACGCCAATCACCCCCTGGCCGGACGTGATCTGACCTTTGCTTTAACCCTGGTCGCCATAGATCACTAACAAAATTCGTCAGCAAACTGCCCAGAAAGTAGGCAGCAAATCAACAATGGCGCCTCATTTCTAAGCAAAAACGTTCACCCAGAGCGAACATCAAAATAGTTGAAATTTGCTTTTTCGCTCAAAATATTGAAACGTTAGATACTTACCCTATTGACATCAAAAGTTGGCACAACCTGTGCTAATAAGCTGAGCATCAAGATGTCAGGCCGCTACATTGCAGTAGCTCGCACCTGACCGGTAAAGAAGCCCGAAGGAATCCACATTAGGTGGTCATCCGTTCGGGCTTTGTTGTTTTTTCGTAACTATTCAGCTATGTCCTTGCGCAGGGTCGGGGGTCCTGTGGCAAGGGTGTTTGTCGCCTTGGATGGCGTCAACAAGCGGTCAGGGATGACCCAATGGGAAACAATCGCGTCCCTTGACATAGGATCCGAAGATCCGGTGCTGAACAGATACGTTTTTCAAACAGCAGCGTTTTTGAGCTGCTCACCTTTTAGAACCGCACGTCACCGTCGACCGCATTTCCTGGCTTCACTTTTTAAATAATCCGGCCTGCCGGCAATACAGCCACATCAACGAAGATGCCGCCAAGCTGTTTTTTTTGTCCGGACGCCAACCACCGTAACGACGAATAATCGTCAACCCTAAGGAGAAACAATCATGGCTGAAAAAAAGATGAGACAAATTGCAATCTACGGCAAAGGCGGCATCGGCAAATCCACTACTACCCAGAACACGGTTGCCGGGCTCGCCCAATTGGGGAAAAAAGTACTGATCATCGGTTGTGATCCAAAAGCTGATTCCACCCGCCTGATCCTCCATGCTAAAGCCCAGGAAACCGTCATGGATAAAGTCCGTGAACTGGGTACCGTTGAGGATCTGGAGCTGGAGGATGTGCTCAAGATCGGTTACGGCGGCATCAAGTGTGTTGAATCCGGTGGTCCTGAACCCGGTGTCGGTTGTGCCGGGCGCGGCGTTATTACTGCTATCAATTTCTGTGAAGAAGAGGGCGCTTACACCCCCGACCTGGATTTTGTCTTTTACGATGTTCTCGGTGACGTGGTCTGTGGTGGTTTCGCCATGCCGATTCGCGAGAACAAAGCCCAGGAGATCTACATTGTTGTTTCCGGTGAAATGATGGCCATGTATGCCGCCAACAATATCTGCAAAGGGATCGTCAAGTATGCCGCCAGCGGCAGCGTGCGCCTCGCCGGCCTGATCTGTAACAGCCGTAACACCGACCGTGAAGCGGACCTGATCGAAGCCCTGGCATCTCGTCTTGGCACCCAGATGATCCACTTTGTTCCGCGTGACAATCAGGTTCAGCGCGCCGAATTGCGGCGCATGACCGTTATTGAATATTCACCGGAGCATCCACAGGCGCAGGAATACCGTGAGCTGGCCCGTAAAATTGATGAAAACACAATGTTTGTAGTTCCGACTCCGATTGAGATCGAAGAGCTGGAAGAATTGCTGATGGAATTCGGCATTATGGAAGCGGACGATGAGACGATTGTCGGCGTGGCGGAAAGCGCCTGATCGGCAGGAATGGTTACTGTAGGGGCAGACCTCTGTGTCTGCCCGCCGTTGAGTACCAGTGCGAACACACAGGTTCGCCCCTACGTCGGAACCATGGCAAACAAATAGAAATAGACAGGAGAAATCGTATGGCTGATAAAATAAAAACCATAGACGGCATTACCACCGAGGCCACTGAGGAATTGATCGAAGAAACCCTCGCGGCGATGCCGGAAAAAACACGAAAAAAACGCGCCTTGCACTTAGGTGCCAATGAGCCGACCTCGGCTACCTGTGCGGTAAAATCGAACAAAAAAGTGGTTCCCGGCATCATGAGTCAGCGCGGCTGCGCCTATGCAGGAGCCAAGGGAGTGGTCTGGGGGCCTATCCGCGACATGGTCCATGTCTCCCACGGCCCCATCGGCTGCGGGGTCTACAGTTGGGGCACCCGCCGCAACCTGATGCAGGGGATTCCTGGAGTGACCTCCTTCCCTCTGGATTTCACTTCTGACTTCCAGGAGAAAGATATCGTTTACGGCGGTGATAAAAAACTCGAAAAACTGTTACGCGAAGCCGACGAACTGTTCCCGCTGAACAAGGGACTGTCGGTGCTTTCCGAGTGCCCGGTCGGGCTGATTGGAGATGACATCAATGCCGTCACCAAAAAGATGGAACAAGAGCTGGGCAAGTTTGTCGTTCCCTGCAACTGTGAAGGTTTTCGTGGGGTCAGCCAGTCCTTGGGTCACCACATCTCCAATGATTCGATCCGCGATCATGTCATCGGCAAACGCGAATTTGCCGAACCTGCCGGCCCCTATGATATTGCTCTGATCGGTGACTACAACATCGGTGGCGATGTCTGGGCCGCCAAGCCGATCCTCGAAGAAATCGGACTCAACGTCAAGAGTGTCTGGACCGGTGATGGTGAAATCGAGAAAATTGCCGCCACCTATCAGGTCAAACTCAATCTGATCCATTGCTACCGCTCGATGAACTACATGTGCAAAGTGATGGAAGAAAAATGGGGAATCCCCTGGTTGGAATACAATTTCTTCGGACCGACCAAGATCGAAAAAAGCCTGCGCGATATTGCCGAATTCTTTGACGATACCATCAAGGCCAATGTCGAAAAAGTCATCGCGAAGTACCGTCAGCAAATGCAGGAGGTTATCGACGAGTATCGACCACGCCTCGAAGGAAAAACCGCCATGCTCTTCGTCGGTGGTTTACGACCACGCCATACCATCGGTGCCTACGAGGATCTGGGTATTCAGATTACCGGCGCCGGTTACGAGTTCGCCCATCAGGACGACTATGACCGCACCAGCCCGGAGATGGCCAAAGGCACCATCATTTATGATGATGTCTCGGAATTTGAGTTGGAGAAGTTTGTCGAAAAGATGAAGCCCGACCTGGTTGGCAGCGGCATCAAGGAAAAATACGTGTTCCAGAAGGCCGGCATCCCCTTCCGTCAGATGCACAGTTGGGATTACTCCGGTCCCTATCACGGCTACGAAGGATTTAAAATCTTTGCCCGCGATATCGACATGGCGATCAACTCGCCGACCTGGAGCCTGGTCAAAGCACCGTTTTGATCATGACGTTGTAGGGGCGTGATTCATCACGCCCTGATTCTATCTTCGGGCGCAATAAATTGCGCCCCTACAGGTCACCATGGATCAACCTCGGGCGCAATGAATTGTGCCCCTACGAAAAATAATATTCGCCGGCTCCCCTGCGAAGTCGACACACAAGGAGCAACATCATGAGCACTACGACCGCCGTCAAGCCGATGACCGAACACTCGGCAGAAGAAATAGAACGGGTTAAAAACTGGATTAACAGTGAGGAATATAAAGAGAAAAACTTTGCCCGCGAAGCCCTGGTGATCAACCCGGCGCATGCCTGTCAACCGCTGGGCGCGC
>NZ_JCBCBS010000146.1:0-21367 GCF_059864205.1 Pelovirga sp. | reverse complement strand
TATAGAGAATGCCCGCAGCAACCAGACCGGAAGCAAACACCAGCCGGGTTTGTGACCACAGGCGTTCACTGTCAGCTCCTTCGCTAACAAAAAGGGAAAAGCTCTGACGCGAAGATTTTGTCCGGGCGGCGCCTGCCGATGAATCCAGGCTGTGATGACCTGCAGCATGCAGCCCCGTCGTTTCACCTGCCGCAAAAACTGTGGTCAAGGTCACGCCACCTGGGAAAACCAACATCACTATCAGCGCCAATCCAGAAAACCACATTTTCAACCGCAAGCACCTCCTGAAAGAAAAAGAAATTGAGCCCAAAAATCATTTTTCACTGAAACTCAAGCGCCCATCAAGTATACCTCGACAGGATATCCACACAATGGCGTGATAGCATCAAACCACTTAAAAACCGAGCAACAGCAGCTCGAAAATCTGCCGTTTGAGCTCTATCGGTTGACTTCCCTTTTTACCGACACCGGCGTTAACTTCATCGGCCAGGCAGATGGGCCGACACCACCTGGCGGGGCAGCTTGTCAACACTGAACGGGGACATGTCAAAAATGATCACGTCCGCAAGCCAGAGATGCCCCTGTCAGTTGATGGCTACAAAATATCAATTAAAACGTGACGCCGATCTGGTATACTTGGACCGTTACGTTCTCGCGCAGCACATCGCAGGTTCCAGAACACCCCTCTGAGACATTGGATTCCCCCTATGGAACAGCCCCTAAACCCGACAAACAACACCGGCGATCAAGCTGACTGCGGCCCCACGGCACCAGCGCCGCTTGAACAACTAAGCTTTCCCATTGTCGGTATCGGCGCTTCTGCCGGCGGGCTGGAGGCACTGGAGCAGTTTCTGCGCCATGTGCCGGCAGACAGCGGCCTGGCCTTTGTCGTCATTCAGCACCTCGACCCGACCCACAAAGCCATGCTGACCGAGTTACTGCAACGCACCACCGGCATGAAAACCTTCCAGGTCAAAGATCGCATGCCGGTCAAGCCAAACTGTGTCTATGTGATCCCTCCTAACAAAGACATGTCCATTCTTCATGGGGCACTGCACCTTTTTGCGCCGACAACGCCCCGCGGTCTGCGCTTACCCATTGATTATTTTTTTCGTTCCCTGGCCGAGAATCGGCAGGAACAAAGTATTGGTGTCATTCTCTCCGGCATGGGTTCAGACGGCACCCTGGGGTTACAGGCCATCAAGGAAAAAGCCGGGATAACGCTGGTGCAGGAGCCGTCTTCCGCCAAGTTTGACAGCATGCCCCGCAGTGCCATTGCCGCCGGTCTGGGCGACATTGTCGCTATCCCTGAGGCGTTGCCCGGAAAGATTATTGATTATCTGCGCCACGCTCGCTCTTTTGTCAGCTCGGAGCCAGTGCTGGAAGAAAAGGATCGCAGCGCCCTGGAGAAAATCATCATTTTATTACGGGGCAAAACCGGCCAGGACTTCTCATTGTACAAAAAAAATACCGTGCGCCGCCGTATCGAACGGCGCATGAGTCTGCATCAGTTGAGTAATATCGCCGATTACGTCCGCTATTTGCAGCACAATCCCCAGGAGGTGGAACTGCTCTTCAAGGAGTTGCTGATCGGCGTGACCAATTTCTTCCGCGATGCGGACGCCTGGGAGCTATTGCGCAGCGAAGTGATTCCTCAACTCCTTGAAAAACGCCTGAACGGGGGGTTGCGCGCCTGGTCAGTAGGATGTTCCAGCGGCGAGGAAGCCTACTCCCTGGCCATGGTTTGCCGGGAAGCCATGGATGCTGTCAAACCCAAGGCCGACATCAAGGTGCAGATTTTCGCCACTGATCTTGACCAGGACGCCATCGACAAAGCCCGCCAGGGATGGTATCAGGAGAATATCATTGCCGATGTTTCCGCTGAGCGTTTGCGCCGTTTTTTTATCAAGGAAAAGAGCGGTTACCGCGTCGGCAGGGAGATTCGCGAGATGGTGACCTTTGCCACCCAGAACGTCATCATGGATCCCCCGTTTACCAAGCTCGATATTCTGGTGTGCCGTAATCTGCTCATCTATCTGCTGCCGGAGTTGCAGAAAAAACTTTTGCCCCTTTTTCACTACAGCCTTAAGCCCGATGGCATCCTTTTTCTGGGCAACGCCGAAACCCACAGTGCCGCTGCTGAACTGTTTGCCTCCATCAATTCCAAGCTGCGGCTTTTTCGCCGACGTGAGTCGGTTTTGCCGACGGTTCCGATCGACTTTCCTGCTTCCTTCGCCCCCAGAGCGGAGGGCACCAAGGAGCCAAGTTACGTGAAAACAACAGCCAACCTCCAATCCCTGGCAGACACACTCCTGCTGCAGCATTTTTCTCCGCCGGCGGTGCTGGTCAACGCCGAGGGTGATATTCTCTATATCAACGGGCGAACCGGTAAGTACCTGGAACCGGCAGCGGGCAAGGCCAACTGGAACATCTTCGCCATGGCGCGCCAGGGCCTCAATGTTGATCTGGGAGTCGCCTTTCACAAGGTGCTCCGGCAACAGGAATCACTCACCCTCAAAGGACTGACTGTCGCGACCGACAGTGGTGTCCAGGCTCTTGACGTTACCCTCAAGGTCATCGAGGAACCGGAAGCGTTGCGCGGCATGGTGCTGATTATTTTTTACGATAGAGCAGAAACCCCACTGCAAAAACCAGGCGGTCGTGTCGGAGGCTCTGCGGCGGCCAAAATCCGCATCACCGAACTTGAACAGAATGTTGAGAAATTACGCGAAGAGCTGCATACCACCCGCGAGGAAATGCAGTCTTCGCAGGAAGAACTCAAGTCAACCAATGAGGAGTTGCAATCGGCCAACGAGGAGCTGCAGTCGACCAACGAGGAGCTGACCACATCCAAGGAAGAAATGCAGTCCCTCAACGAAGAGCTGCAAACGGTCAACGCTGAACAGCTGTCCAAAATGGACGAGCTGACCCGGACCGAAGATGATCTGCGCAACCTGCTCAACAGCACAGAGATCATCACCGTGTTTCTCGATAATGCCCTTAATGTGCGCCGTTTTACCGAAGGCGCGCAAAAGATCTTCAAACTGATTCCGATCGACGTGGGCCGCCCCCTCTCCGATATCACCAGCGATCTGCTCTACCCCGAGATGGCCAACGATATCAGTAATGTCCTGCGCACCCTGATTTTTTCCGAAAAGGAAATAACGACCACCGACGGGCGCTGGTTTTCGGTGCGCATCATGCCTTATCGCACTATCAACGATGTCATCGGCGGGGTGGTCATCACCTTTGCCAATATCACCGAAGCCAAGACCCTTGAACACAGAATGCACAAGCAAATCGTCGAGCTCAACCAGCAACTCCAAGGAGGAGACTGATTTTGACAAAAGATATCAAGCATAAAACCTCAGCGGAAATTGAACGGCTGCGCCGGCAGGCAGAGGAGCAACTGCGGACAAAAGGCTCAGCAAAGCCGTCACCCATGGACCTGGCCAAGGCGCAGCGTCTGCTCCATGAGCTCGAAGTGCATCAGATTGAGCTGGAAATGCAGAATGCTGAATTGCTCAGCACCCGTGAAGAACTTGAAATCACGCATACAAAATACGCTGAGCTTTTCGACTATGCCCCCCTTGGTTACTTCATCCTCGATCAGCGCGGGCGTATTCAGCAAACCAATCTGACCGGTGCACAACTACTGGGCACAGAGCGCAGTCGGCTCGCCGAACAACCCTTCTGCCGCTTCATTGAGGACCATGACGGCAGGGTGTTTTTCCCCCGCTTTCTTGAAATGGCCCTGCAGGGCCAAGGGATGCAATGCTGTGAACTCAACCTCAAACAAACTGACGGCACCCCCTTCCACGGTATACTGCAGAACACCGAAGTAAAGACCAGCGAAAGCCTGGGCGATCAGATCCTGCTGTCGCTTATCGACAACACTGACAATCGAACATTGCGACTAAAACTTCAGAAATCACGGGTCGTACTGGAGGAGACGGTACTCAAGCGCACGGCCGAACTGACCGAGACCAACGCCCGGCTGGCGGATGAAATTGAAGAGCATCAACGGGCCAAAAAGGAGCTCACCGAAGCCTTATCGCGGATCCAGCAGTTATCCGAGCGCTTGCAGCTGGAAAACATCCATTTACAGCAGGAAGTGTCCGGCAAGTACGCCTTTGGCGAGATTATCGGCCAGAGCCGCACCATGTCCGAGGTTTTTTCCCAGGTCGAACAGGTGGCGCCGCAGGATGCAACCGTGCTGCTGTTGGGCGAGACCGGTACCGGCAAGGGGCTGATCGCCCACGCTATACACAATCGTAGTGCGCGCAAACAGCGCGCAATGATCACCGTCAACTGTGCGGCGTTGCCGGGCAACCTGATCGAAAGTGAACTGTTCGGACGGGAAAAAGGGGCGTTCACCGGCGCCCATGTTCAGCAGATGGGACGTTTCGAACTGGCCGACGGCGGCACCATCTTTCTTGACGAAATCGGTGAAATGCCGCTGGAGCTGCAGGTCAAGCTGCTACGGGTTATTCAGGACGGCGAATTTGAACGACTCGGCAGCCCGCGCACCACCAAGGTCAATGTGCGTGTCATTGCCGCCAGCAACCGCGACCTTAAAACAGAAATTTCCGCCGGTCGGTTCCGCGAGGATTTATTCTATCGACTCAGCGTTTTTCCCATCAACATTCCGCCATTACGTCAACGCAGCAACGACATCCCACTGCTGGTGGAGTATTTTGTCAGCAAGTTCAACAAAAGGATCGGTAAAAATATCGATACGGTAACCAAGGACACCTTGAATATCCTGCAGGCCTACCACTGGCCTGGCAACGTGCGCGAGCTGGAAAATGTCATCGAACGGGCGATCATCACCAGTCAGGGGGCAGTCCTCCAGATCCTGGATCGCTTCGACACCCCCCAGGAGATGAGGAGCGAGCAGGCAACCAAGGCCCTCGCCGATCTCGAATACGACCACATTTTGCATGTGCTGAAAAAAACCAGATGGCGTATCGAAGGGGAAAATGGGGCCGCTCTTCAGCTTGGCATCAACCCCAGCACCCTACGCGCCCGCATGCGTAAATTCGGACTGCGCCGCCCATAAAAACCAGATCGACTATCCACTTATTGCGGTACCGATAAAGATTTTTTATCTGGACAGGTATTGTGAGTTGCCATTCTTTGATCCTTTCGCAAAAAGCATCAATTGATCTGGATAAGCAAAAAGCACCACATGCAAGGCGCCTCATTGTTTAACAATGAGGCGTACTTACCTACGTCGAAGCAGTGAAACAATGACAGCCACGCAGCAGTTGGTGAGTTTTTGCGACGCCATCATTCTTTCCATCCCCTGCGCTTCGATGGAACCGCACAATGCTGGTGATCTGCATTAATAATGCATCTTGATTGTTCTGAAAAATCTCACGGCCATATTCGCGCGGCAGTCCCTGGTCAATCACAGGGCCCGGAAGAAGGAAGATCGGCTTGCGGGGCCTGGCGGCTGTCACCTTTGACGGGTTTGTCACATGTGACGAACAATCGATGCGGATTCTCACCGGGCATTTCAACTAGATTTTTGCGGAATTCAATCATATCAGCATGTTGAACAATAGCAGCCTGCCATTATCTGCTTGGCGCGTTTGTTGCCATATCCCTAATACACCATACCTGTACTGCTAGTCAGTTTTCCCATCAAAACCTTCTTTAGTTCCTCCAGAGGAGCGCCGGCTATGTGCAGTAATTTTGATCATCGGAAAAATTAAGAAAGGAGTTAATAGTTGCTCATCCCGGGTAACTACTTGCTTGAAGCGAAAATACTAGAAGAATCGTAACTATTCAGCTATGCCCTTGCGCAGGGTCGGGGGGCCTGTAACAAGGGTGTTTGTTGCCATGGATGACGAAAAACGTCCCCTGACATCATTGATCAACCTGGGGATAACGCATACAACGCTGCCACCAAAACGGGCGTTGACGACAACTCCCATATGGGCAACATGCGCCCTTTCTTAGGCGCAACCATTGGTTACATTTACGGTGACAGCGTCAAAGAGTCTTTCATCGCCCGCCCTGAAGGTGGCCTGAAGGCCTTTTTAAGCGAGTCCACCTGCTTGATTGTCGCCGTTGGTTATGACTTCATCTTCGAAGATGCCGACGAGGCCAATGACACATTTGATGAGGGTGTTTTCAATTACCGCCTCGGCCTTGGCTATCGGTTTTAATCCAACAACTTGAAAAAATCTGCGAGGCTCATTTCCACCACCGCGCAGATTTCACCACAGGCTCCCGATGCCAGGAAAAACCACGGAAAAGGTACGAGACTGCTACGCTAAAGTACGCAACTACAGTCTCAAAAATCAGCCTACACTGATATTCATCACTCTGGCCATTGGGCTTGGAGTGGGACTGCTGCTGGGGGCAAATTCTCACCAAGATTCACCCGCCAGTCGCATTGTGCAAACGATTGTTAGCACGGTATCCCATAGTGCAGCAGGATTTTTCCGTTGATGCCAACGGACACAAAAAGAAAGCGGCCCCGATCAGCGGGCAATGATTCAATCAGGCTTCTTTCACCTGCGACGGAACCGCCAGATACGACAGATCCAATGTGTGGTTAAATCTGTTCGGCTGGTCACCCTCTCTTAGGTTAATAACATTATCAGCAAGTTGCCGACCACGAAAGAGGATTCTAACACTGGCATACGTTTTGCCTTTAAGAAGGTCACAAATCGATCAAATGTTTTGATTGATGACTCTCACATAGCTGGATGGAGGAAAAAATGAAAAAACTGGTTCCCAAGATGTCGGCATTTTTGATGATGGCTACTTTCGGTATGTTTTTATTTGCCACAATAGTCAGTGCAGCCCCCATTGTTGGAGAAATTCAATTTGAAGGTTCCACACAACTAACGGATGGGGCCTATAACCCTGCCCTAACTTTTGCATCCGCAGAAGGATTAAAATTTAATGATGTAACGGTAAAGTTTTCCATTGATGATTTTGCCGGCAATAATGGCGCAACGGCAACATACGAGGATTTTATCTTTGATTCTTTTGCTGGTCCCATAACCCCCTTGTGGTCTGTAGGCAAATTCAGCTTCAACATGGAAACCCTTGAAATTGTTACGCATACTGCTGAATTCTTAGGATTGAAAGGATTGGGGATGTTGTCGGCAGATGGTTTTGACGATACAAAAGGCGCCTGGATTCTGTCATCACAAACAGCTAGCGGTTTAACAGGAATTACTTTTTCTGCCGCCTCTGCTGCCCCCGTTGCTGTTCCTGAGCCCGGCACTCTGCTCCTCCTCGGGGCGGGTATGGCCGGCTTGGCTCTGTCCCGTCGCCGCAGCGCGGGCAAGTAACATAAAGGAATAATATCAAATTAAAAGGCCTGGCATCTTCATTGGTGTCGGGCCTTTTAAATGTTCGCCTTAAAGTCTGTCGGACTAACCTTGAGTCCCCTTAGCAGCTCAAGCATAAATCTCTGCAATGGGTTGCAACCGATGCCATCATATTTGGCGGTTATGTCAAGTTTGACGGATGCCTTAGGAGGTTTTTCCCGAACTGTTCCCGGTAGAATTTCCATTTATCCCTTGTAATCAGCAAGTTAAACAATAAAAACTGGCCGCTATGGGCTGGCACGTCCCTTGCTTTTAATATGGATAGCGAGCGTGGAGGGTGTTGCACGTTGGGAAAAATTGTGTTGGCCGATTCTTTTCGCCTTTTCGCTGGTGGCATATTCAAAACAGTCGGAAAGGTTCAGGGAAGATTGGTGAGGTGAAAAGGATTTTAAACAACTATCGAAAAAGGAGCTGACCATGGGTTTTGTTATTGGTGTTTTGATTGTTGTTATTCTCGTTGTTGTCATTATGAGAATAACGTAGGTCGTTGCAGGCTAGAAAGCCGGCGTACAACTCCAGAGCCTGTTTCGGTGGTGGTCGATGGTGTTTCCAATCAATTGACATTGTCTTTTTCGGGTTTTGGTTGGATAGTTTTTCAAAAAAGCTATCTTATCCATCCCGGAAAGACAATGTTCTCATTTTACCGTCACCTGTTTACAGATTCTCCGGAGGATGCATGCAAGTAGAGGTCAGGGGATTGACAAAGCTCTACAATCTTGACCGAGGGCTTAGGCCTACCAGTTTTGTGGTCAGACAAGGCGAATTAATCGCCGTCGTCGGTCACAACGGCGCCGGCAAATCAACCCTGATGAAAATGCTGGCAAACTGGATTCTTCCGGACAACGGAGAAGCCATGATTGACGGGATCCTCCTGAAAAATCGAACGGCTGTTGTCGGCAAGGTTGGTTTCGTTCCTGAAGTTCCTAATCTTTTTGATTTTTTTAGCGTTGAATACAATCTCAAGCTTTTTGCATATCTCTTCCGGATGCCCTTTTCACGGGTGGATGAGGTGCTAAGGGAGTTTAATCTGCTGCCCTTTCGAAAAAACAAAATACAGACACTATCAAAAGGGTTGAAGCAAAGAGTCAATATCGGGCGAGCTCTGCTCGCAAATCCCTCGGTTCTTCTGTTTGACGAACCGACATCCGGGCTCGATTTTGAGATGACAAAAGAACTCTACCGGCTGTTAAAGAATATTCATGCTGCCGGCAAAACGATATTCTTTACCTCCCACCGCCCCGAAGAAATCAAAACCCTGGCGACACGTATCCTCGTGCTGCATGAAGGCAGTATAATATTCGACGGATCTCCGAAGGAATACTTTCAATCCCAAGTTCATGAAAACTTGTATGCACTATGATCAGAAATATTCTCGTTCTGACATTCAACGACTTATTGATCGCCATAAAGAACAAGGCCATCTATCTCATCATTTTCATCCCTTTTTTTGTTTTCATTTCGTTAAATTTCATCGACAAGCCCAACGCTGACTCCAGTCCGCTAGAAATCGGTTTCATCCAACATGAAGCCTATGCGCCAGCAATTATAGATAGCGTCGCGGCCGCCGAACAGGTCATCACAATGACCTGGATTCAAAATGAACAGGAAGGTAAGACCCTCTTAAAAGAAAAAAAAATCGACGGAATTTTGCTAAGAAACAAAAATGCGCCCGACAGCTTGACACTTCTTGTTCTAAAAAAAGAATCTCTTCATACCATTGTCATCGTTGAAAGCTTTTTAGCTCTGCAAAAAGCCGCGGAGGGGAACCGGGATGCCTGGATTGCCGACATTGAGGCGCTTTACGCCGGTGGCATCCAAAGACAGACGTTGCCTACCTGGATTTTGATGATTGTCCTGCTCATCGGCTTCATCATCCTTCCTGCACAAGTCGCTGAAGAAAAGGAAAAAAAGCTCATACTGGCGCTGCTCCAAACCCCCATCAACGAATTTGAATGGCTGCTCGCCAAGACGTTGACAGGGATGGTTCTAACCATGGTTGCGGTCCTGATCCTTCATCTCCTGGGCGGTTTCGGTGTCGTCGATTTGACCGGCTATATCGCATTTATCGCCGTCGGCGGTTTTTGCTTCAGTGCTTATGGGGTTTTTCTGGGTTTTCTCTGCCGCAACCAGGCAAGTGCCAGAACCCTGGGGGTGGTCTTTTATCTGCCGCACCTGCTTCCTTCCGCCCTGTCCGATTTTTCACAACAGCTGTCCAGCATAGCGCCGTTGCTGCCATCCTACCAATTTTACGGACCACTCAGGGCCATTCTGCTGGAAGATGGCACAATGGCGAACCTGTCCTTTGAGTGGAGCTATTTGTTGCTGGTGGGCACACTTACTTTTTTCTTCTCATATCTATTGATGAAGAGACGCTGGTTGATGAAGTAATACACTTCAACGTCCCTCAGCTCAATGAGCCTATCGCAAGTTCACTGACAGCTCGGCTCCGGCACCGCCCAACCCTGCATATTTGACGGTTATATTACATATGACGGTGGCGAAAGCTCCTCTCATCATCGACTCGCCCCTGAATCAAATTTTTCCTCTTTAGTTTCAGTCCGTTAAACAATATTTACAATTGCCTGCCGTGGGCATGCTAGTTGCTTATTATCCTGATCAGAGATTTGCTTGCAGCCCCCGGCACTTACGAACCGGTGGTAACGGGACGAATCTGAGGCAGCGGCAAAATCAATGCGGGATACGATCGCATTGTAAGCCGAAAAAACCTAACCGCTTTGTTCATTGATCCGGTTTCTTGGGTGACTGCGGTGATGAACATAACAACCTATAAAGGATTAAAAAAATGGACACAATCCATATGTTCGCTTTACTCAAGTTTGGATACAGCGACGATGCCTTGGCGCCGGCCCTGTCCCCGGACCTGTTCACGCTGCACCGCAACAAGTATCACGCCGCCTATGTGAATGGGGCAAATTCCATTCTTCTAGCAATAAACAGATTCAGGAATGATTAATGCTCATCTGGTTGTCTACTTCGCCCCAGGAATTAAACCAAAGAAGAGGTTGTTGTCCTTAAAAAAAGGGTGTCTATCGCCGTCCATGGCGACAGACACCCTTGCCAGAGAACCCCCCACCCCGGTGCTGAACAGATACATTTCAATAACAAACATTGGCGCGGCAGTTCATTGTTAACTCTTCCGGAAGCCAGGGACTTACGTGACTGCTGCGCCTTTCACAACCAACCATTCTGCCGAAAGGAAAAATCAGTAACAAAACAAGAAGAAACACATTGATGTTCATGTAGTTCACTATTAACAGGAGGTATTGTATGTCACGCACAATTTACGGTTTAGTTATTTTCGGTTTTCTTTTTCTTCCCTTTACCGCACTGGCCCAACAGAACCAGAATTTCGCTACATATAAGATGGGAACCCAGGAATTGACCCTGAGCGGATCCGGGGTTAGTGACAAGAGTTTCGACAGGACGAATTTAAGCTTCGATCTGGGATACGGCTATTTTTTCGATTCAAACTGGCAAGGACTCATCCGCCAGTCACTGAACATCGTCGATCAGCCCGGGGATAACGCGTATAACGCTTCCACCCGGGTTGGCATTGATTACAATTTCAATATCGGCAACCTGCGCCCTTTCCTTGGTGCAACCATTGGCTACATGTACGGTGACGGCGTCAAAGAGTCTTTCATCGCCGGCCCTGAGGTTGGACTGAAGGCTTTTCTGAGCGACTCCACCTTCTTGATTGTCGCGGTTGGTTACGACTTCATCTTCGAAAGCACCAACAAGGCCCATGACACCTACAGTGATGGTGTTTTCAATCACCGTCTCGGACTTGGCTACAGATTTTAATCTGACGATTTGAAAAAATCTGCGAGGCTCATTTCCACAGCCTCGCAGATTTTACCCTAAGTTCCCGCTGCGACGAAGTTGTCAGGGAAAACAGACAACATCGGCTAACCAGCCCCCCTAGCGCAGCAAACATAAAATTCTCCTTTGTTGCAGCCGCTGCCATCATATTTGGCGGTTATGTCAAGTTCGATGGTTGCCGCTGACGGAACGACTCTTGTCCTTCCTAACTGAATTCGATTTTCCTTAGCTAAATCAGCCTATTTTCCAGCAGATTGCCGCCGGTATGATTGTTGCTCTACCACCCGATAGCAGGCTGTCTGCGTAAACAACCAACTATGGTGAAAAGGAAACGACGATGAAATCCGGCAACAGAGACAAGACCGAAGGAAAGCTGCACGAAATCAAAGGCAAAGTAAAAGAGCAAACCGGTAAACTCACCGGCAGTCCCAAGCTGGAAAGAGAAGGAACCGACGAGCAAATCGCCGGCAAAATTCAGGGCGATGTCGGTGACATCAAAAAAGTTCTGGGAAAGTAACAATAACCGCTACAAGCGAAAAGGACATGAAAAATGAAAGTATCAATAACAAAGACTTTATTTCTTATCACTGCTGTACTGGGTTTTATGGTGTTCATTAGCCCGGCCTTCGCCGCAACAACAGATAGCACCATAGAGGAGGCAGTAAAAAATTCCTATACCTTCAAAACATACCTCAAGGACGATGATATCAGGATTCAGGCCAAAGAGGGGGTTGTTACTCTTACCGGAACAGTCGCTGACGAATCCAGCAAAACCCTTGCGGGGAATACGGTGTCAAACCTCCCCGATGTCAAGGGCGTAGACAATAAATTGGTGTTTAAAGGGGAATCGAGCCCGGATCTCTGGCTGAAGACAAAGGTAAAAAGCACACTGCTGTTTCATCGCAACGTCAGCGCAACCACTACTGTTGACGTCAAGAATGGCATCGTCACCCTGCGTGGGGAAGCAGATAATCAGGCGCAAAAAGAATTAACCGGTGAATACGCCATGGATATTGAAGGCGTCAAATCCGTCAACAACAAAATGACCGTAAACCCACTTACCAAAGAATCGCAAGCAACACGAGACGCTGTGCTAAGTGACAGATCGGCAGACGCCAAAAAGACCGACGACAGATCGATAGGCGACAAAGTTGATGACGCCTCCATTTCCGCCCTGGTCAAGGCGACCCTGTTCAGCCACCGCTCGACCAGTGCGATTAAAACCACCGTCAAGACCACCGATGGTGTGGTGACCTTGGGTGGCATTGCCGGCAATGACGCCGAAAAATCCCTGGCCGCCAAACTGGCAAATGACGTTAAGGGGGTCAAATCCGTCGATAATCAGATGACGGTAAGCGGCAAAATAACGTCAAATTAATTTCCTGAATACTTAACCGACAGCGTTGCCGGTAAGCGCCCGCAACGCTGTCTTAAGCATTTATGAGGTGGATCATGAGTAGTGATTATTCTCCTACCAAAAATACTGAAGACACAGCACCGAAAGATTCCTATCAGGGCAAGCCCTGCTGCTGCGATGGGCTAAAACAATCTGTCGCCGATAGTTTGTGTCAGGCAGCAACGGCTCTGGAACAAACCGCATCAGCGCATGGCGGCGAATCCGGTCTTGCTGAGGTTGAACAACATGCAGCCCGGTGGCTGCATCAGTCTGCCGACTATGTTCGGCAATTCAGCTATGAGCATGAAGAAGCCAACCTGCGCAAACGTATCAGCCACCATCCGGGGCGCAGTATGGCGATCGCAGGAGCCGCAGGACTGGTTCTCGGAATATTGTTACGCAAAATCTAACAAGCGGTTTTTTTAAATGGATAAGAGAAAAGAAGACCGGGAACCGATCCTGCCACGTGCATCCTTCGGGGAGTTGCTTGGCCAGTTGGTCAACAACGCCGTGGCGGTATTGCGCGATGAAATTGCGCTGATCATCCAGAATAGCAAAGAAAAAGCAGGAGCCGTTCGCCGGGCCTTGCTGTTGCTGGCACTGGGAACCATCATCAGTTTCGCCGCCTTCCTGTGTCTTTGCGCTGCACTCATTGTGGCGCTGACGTCCTTCATGACGCTGCAGCTGGCGGCCCTGGTTGTCGCAACGGTCCTTGCCCTGGGCGGCGTTTTGATCAGCTTCGTCGGCTATCGACTACTGAAGATATAGACAACAAAAAGTCCGGGGAGGATATGCCATCATGGAATACGCGCTTGAAAACACCAGTGAGTCAGTAAAAACCGGGCGTAGCAGCGAAGAAATAAAGCAGGATCTTGCGGCGAAAGAAGAAAATTTTTCCCGCACCGTCGAGCAGCTGGGCGAACGCATCGAAGAGAAGCTGGATTGGCGTGGCCAGGTAAAGAAAACTCCTTTCTGGGCGGTGGGAATTGCTACCGGTCTGGGATTTTTTGCCGCCGGAATAGTGCTGCCACGCGCCACGCCCATGGAACGCTTCCGGAAGTCCCTCAATTCATCAGTACGCGGCGCCCTGTACGGCATTGCCGGACCCGGTCTGCTCAAAGTCACGCTGCTGGGTATCGCCGCACGAACAGCTACTCATTGGCTCAACAATGTTCCGGCGGATGTCGCAGCTGCCGGCAGAGACAGAGAACAGCCGTCAGACCCAGAGCCCGGCGGCACCGCCGCTGCGACAGATCGGGACGGGTAGCGTCCCAAAGGGAATTGGCACCACTCATCATTGATCAAGTAAAAGGAGACACTATGCAAAGCAAAAACAACCAAGCCGGCAGCGCAGCTGAAAACCGCCTGGAACAGGGCGCTGATGCCTACGGACAAGCCGAACAGGTAATCGGCGACGCTTATGACAAAGCGACCGGAAAGGTCAGCGAAACCTACGAGAAGACCAGAACCTATAGTGACGAAAATCCGGGCAAATCCCTATTGATCGCCTTAGGCATCGGCGTCGGTCTGGGTCTGTTGTTAGGCACCGGTTCTCATCATCGTTCGCGCACCAACAGGATTGCAGAACCGGTGGTCAATGCCCTCTCCGACGTGGCCCTGGCATATTTCCGTTGAGGCAAACAGCAAAACCGTCACGATGACAGTATAAACCACCACAAGGAGAGCTTGATGATGAACCTCTATCCTATCCAATTACTGTTGGCCGCAGGCCTGATGTCACTTTTGATGCCTGCTGTAACCTTTGCCGCGCTGCCGGTCGACAATTTAACCGTCACTTTCGCCAACGGTTATGGCTTTGCTGGAGTGCCGCTGCCCGATCCGGTTACCTTTTTGCTCTTTGTGACCGGGATCCTTGTCCTTTTACTAGTGAAGTACCAACCGAAAAACACCAGGATTTGAGCCTCTTGATCATTTAACCGTGTCTTTTCGAAAACCCCGACGGATAAAACACATAAGGAGCCTATATGCTGAAGAATGCTCAACATCTTATTGGCTACACCCTGGAAAGCTGCGACGGAGAAATTGGTCAGGTCAAGGGGTTCCACTGTAACGATCAGCACTGGACGATTCGCTACCTGGTTGCCGATATGGGCCACTGGTTCAGGGATCGGCAGATCCTCATCCCCCCCAGCGCGGTCACCGGAGTGAATTCGAAAATCCAAACCATCGACATCAATCTGACCAAACAGCAGATCGACGACATTCCCGCCCGGGTCCACGGCGAGACGGGGACCCGACAACTCCAGGACCCTCGTGATCCCCACCTGTGCAGCTCTCACAACCTGATCAGCAGCCATGTCCAGGGAACGGATGGAGACATTGGTCATATCGACGATTTTCTCATCGATCTCGAAACCTGGGCGATCAGATATTTCATCATTGACACCCGCAAATGGTGGCGGGCGAAGAAGGTGATGTTGTCGTCTTTATGGATCGAGCGGGTTAATTGGCTGGAGGCAAAAGTCTACGTCAATCTGGCCCGTGAAACCATGAAACATACGTCGCCATACACCGTTCTGGACCCCCTCAACCATAGGCATGAGTCTAATCGACAGCGTCGGCGGGAGGACTGGATCAAGGAAATGTCACATATTCTCGGCAAGAGTGAAAACAAGGAATTATTAAAAACTCAACAAAATGATCACTGGCTAAGTGGGACGACGAACCAACAGTAAACGAAATAAACCATGACCAACAAACCCGGGGCAGAGGCAACACCACCTTCATTCACTTTTTTAGTGTTTCTGGGCGCGTCGTTGTTTGTTTTTATCCAGTCATTCCGCTTGCTATCTCCCATTCTGCTGTCATTTCTGCTGGTGATGCTCATCGCTATGGCCGCCAATCCGATCATGTCGCGGATGCGTCGGTTACCGGGTGGACGTAAAAGTGCAACGGGGCTGATGGTGGGCATACTCGTAATGGTTGTCGCCTTGACTGGCTGGGCTTTCTTCGGACCGATGAAGGACTCGATGACCAGGCTCTCGGAGCAGTTGCCCTCCTACTGGGAACGTCTGCAAAAGCCCCTGATAAAAATGGAACAGAAGGCAGAGCTCTCCGAGAAAAGACTCCAGGCTGAAGTCACCACGGAAATTTCCCAGACAGCATCAAATCAGGACAACTACAAAACCGTGCCACAGATTGAGCAAGTCGAAGAACCTGAAGAGAAAGAAGCGAAAGAGGAAAAAAAAGAGACCGGATCAATTCGTTCCAGTTTGAGCGATATATTCCTTGGAGTAGCGGGCCGCTTCGCCAGGGTGGCGTTCAATGGGGCCCAGATCCTGGTCGTTCTGGTGACGGTCTTCTTTGGTACAACCTTTACCCTGATGAATCCACAGCCGATTTTTCGGGCGATGTTCGCCCTGATGCCTGAGCACACTCATGAACAAACCCTGATCATCGTGCAACGGGTCGGCAATTTTATGCCGCGCTGGGCCGGAGCAACGCTGTTGGGGATGCTGACGGTTGGCCTGCTGGTTTTTCTGCTCATGTGGCCGATTTTTGGTTTGATGGACGCACTGGTTCTTGGCCTGATCGCCTTTATTCTGGAAGCGATCCCATTTCTGGGGCCGATCCTCAGCGCTGTTCCGGCAATTCTTCTCGCCCTCGGTCAGGGAGGCATGACCCCGCTGTGGGTCGTACTGGCCTATATTGCGGTTCAGGCGGTGGAAGGTAACGTGATCACTCCATTCATTATGGCTCGAGGCATGAAAATTCATCCGTTGGCAATGATCTTTTCCATGCTTTTGTGCGTTGCCGCCTTCGGTGTCCTGGGCGTCCTGGTTGCAGCACCACTGGTTGCCATCGTGAATATCTGCCATCAGGAACTTTACCGAAAGCGTTATCTGCCTTCGGCGACCGACACTGACCTGGATGCGCTGGCAAAAAAAGCCTTGTTGGAAGACTAACTCAACCATCCGGCCTGATGCCTGATGGCACGCAGAAAGAAAACCAGGGAGAATGTGATAGCGACGAAAACATCAAGATATGTGGCTCACACCCACCAGGTCCTGCGACCGGACCGGGAAACGGAGTTGCTGCGAACAGAACTGTTCAGCATGGAGCAACTCAAACGTCATGCCCTGACAATGGCGGGCCGGCATCGCATTGATCCGTCTCCGGGAGCCGATCGTCTGCTGCCACGCCTGGCCGACAATGCCCAGGTGTTGCTGGCGGCGTATCAGGTTGTAACCGCCGCTACTCCAGACCAGCGGATTTCACCGGCAGAAGCGTGGCTGCTTGACAATTTTTATCTTATCGAACAGCAGATCGGCATGGCACGGCGGCATCTGCCCCGTGGCTACAGCCGGCAGCTACCCTGCTTGCTGGATGACCCCTGCGCCGGTTTCCCGCGCATCTACGACATCGCATTGCAGCTGATATCGCACATGGATGGCCGTATCGATCAAGACAACACCACCCAGTTTCTTAGCGCTTATCAGCAGGCGATGCCATTAAAAATCGGTGAATTGTGGGCCTTTCCGATTATGTTGCAACTGGCATTACTGGAAAATCTCAGTCGTGTCGGTCTTCGGATTGCTCATCGGCGCGAGGATCTTGATGCGGCCATTACCTGGGCCGATCGCATGCTCACGGCAGCAGAGCGCGATCCGAAACAGCTGATCCGGTTGCTGGCTGAATTTGCCGATGCCGATGTACTGCTCACCGCACCATTCGTTGAGGAATTTTACGCCCGCCTCCAGGCTCAGGGGTCGATGATGGCCTTTGTCCAAACCTGGGTCGAGCAGAAGCTGCTTGATCAGGGGGTGACGGCAGCCCAGCTGTCAGCTGCCGCCAGCCGCACCGCGGCCGCCAACCAGATTTCGATCGCCAACAGCATCGGCAGCCTGCGTTTCATCGACGCCATGGATTGGCGTGAGTTTGTCGAATCACTCAGTGTCGTCGAACAGACAATGATTGACGATCCGGCAGGCCTATATGCCGCCCAGGATTTTGCTACCCGCGATCGCTATCGGCACGTCATCGAAGACCTGGCGCGCAGCACTACCTGCAGTGAGCTGGAGATGGCCCGGGCCGCTATCGGTCTGGCCCAGGCAGCTGCCCGGCAGCCAAATGTCAGCAACCGCACCACCCATGTCGGTTACTACCTCATTGATCGGGGCCGACCGCTTCTGGAACGGGCCACCGGCTGTCGGTTGTCGTGGAAATGCCGGGTCGGCCGGGCAAGCAAGCAGCGTTGCCTTCTTCTCTATCTGAGTTCCCTCCTGATGCTCACCCTGCTGGCGACCACAGGGGTGTTCGCCACGGGGGGTTTCACCCTGGGGGACTGGCGAAGCTGGTTGTCGGCACTGCCCCTGATCGTCGGGTCCTCGGCCCTGGCGGCCGCGCTGGTCAATCTGCTGGTGACCCTCGTCCTGCCACCGCGCACCTTACCACGACTTGATTTTTCCCAAGGGATCCCGGACAACCATCGCACCATGGTCATCGTTCCCACCCTGATGGGCACAGCGCAGGACGTCGACAATTTGCTCGAAGCCCTGGAAATCCGTTATCTCGGCAATCGCGATGCCAATCTCTATTTTGCCCTGCTGACCGATTTCCACGATGCGTCCGAACAAACACTGCCGCAAGACGAAGCATTGCTTGCTTACGCGCGCAGCGCAGTTGAAGCACTCAACGCAACCTATCAGGAGGATCGTTCGAGTCTCTTCTACCTGTTCCACCGACCACGGCAGTGGAACCCGATTGAACAAATATGGATGGGCTATGAGCGCAAGCGCGGCAAGCTCGAGCAGTTCAATGCCCGCCTGCGGGGTGAAGCACAGGACGCTTTCTCGGTGATCATCGGCGATCCAGCCCTATTCGGCTCGATCCGGTACGTTATTACCCTCGATACCGACACCCAGCTGCCGCGGGATGCGGCCCGTGCCCTGGTCGGCAATCTTGCCCATCCCCTCAATCGACCGGTTTACGATGCCGGCAAGGGACGGATTGTCGAAGGCTTTGCGATTCTCCAGCCGCGCGCCTCGATCAGCCTGACCAGTTCCGGCCAATCGCGCTTCACCAAGTTGTTCGTGGGCGATGCAGGGCTGGACCCCTATACCCGTGAGGTGTCGGATGTCTACCAGGATATTTTCGGCGAAGGGTCATTCATCGGCAAAGGCATTTATGATGTTGACGCTTTTCGACAGGCCGTTGATGGGCGCTTTCCGGAGAATCTCATCCTTAGTCACGACCTGCTGGAAGGGGGCTATGCCCGCTCGGCACTGGTAACCGACGTTGACCTGATTGAGGAGCATCCCGCCAGTTATCCCATCGAGGCCAGCCGTCGTCACCGCTGGATCCGCGGTGATTGGCAGTTAGCCGGCTGGTTGTTACCGCAGGTCCCTGGACCAAAAAGGGCCGATGGTGGTCAGGGACCACGCCAGCCCAACCCCCTCAGCGCACTGTCAGTGTGGAAGCTGTTCGACAACCTGCGCCGCAGCCTGGTGGCCCCGTCATTGCTGGCGCTGCTGATCAGCGGCTGGCTGCTGGGTCCGGGGTCAACATGGTTCTGGACCCTGCTGGTTGTGACGGTGGTATGCCTGCCGACCCTGCTTGCCATTGCTATTGAACTGATCCGCAAGCCACCTGACCGTGCCTGGCTGCTGCACCTGAATCTGACCGGCAGGTCTGTGAGTCGTCCGCTGTTACTGGCTTTGCTGACCCTGATCCTGCTCCCCTACGATACCTTAATCAATCTGGATGCGATCCGGCGTTCGGCGGGCCGCATGCTGTTCACCCGGTGCGGTTTGTTGCTCTGGCAACTGCCGTCCTATGGTCGGCGGAACAAGCGCCGTACGCCGGTCGATTTTTTCGTCGAAATGTGGGTCGGGCCATTACTGGCACTGCTGCTGGTGACGGCACTGGTCTGGCTTGATGCGCCGGTCCAATGGCCGTTTGCTGCACCGCTGCTGATGCTGTGGTTGCTCTCACCCCTGGTCGGCTGGTGGATCAGCCGACCGCTGACAACGCCGAGCCCTGACCTGAGCGCCGCGCAACAGACCTTTTTGCGCGCCTGCGCGCGGCGCACCTGGCGTTATTTCGCTGACTTCGTCGGTCCCGAGGACAACTGGCTGCCGCCGGACAACGTCCAGGAATATCCTGTCGCCGTCATCGCCCGGCGAACCTCACCGACCAACATCGGCATGGGCCTGCTGGCCAACCTGAGCGCCTGCGATTTTGGTTTCATCAGCGTTGGCAAATGTCTGCGTTTGACCGAAAACACCCTGGCAACCATGGCCAGGCTGGAACGCTACCGCGGCCATTTTTACAACTGGTACGACACCCGGACCCTGAAGCCGTTATGGCCGCAATATATCTCTTCGGTGGACAGCGGCAATCTGGTCGGCAGCCTGCTCACCCTGCAGGCGGGACTGGCCGAGCTCAAGGATCAGCCGGTGTTCTCCAACCAGGCCTTTGTCGGCCTGCAGGACACCCTGGAGGTACTGGCCGAGTATCTGCCTGCAGTGCCGGCCCCTGAACTGGAGGTTAAGATCCGTACGCTCCGCAACAGGCTCGCCACCGCTATCCTGAATACGCCCCCAACGCCGGCTGCTGCGCTAGGTTTACTGGATGAAATTGAGCGTCTGGGGGCGGAACTGCGGGCCTGGTTAACGATCAAGAAAGAGAGCACGGGCGAACTCACCTCCTGGGCGCAGGACTTCGAACGACAAGCCCGTGACCTGCGTACCGAAGTGGGCTCTTTGGTGCCTGAGGCACAACGCTTCAATACCATCCCGAGGCTCTCGGAACTGGCAAACGGCGGGCCTTCCGCGAGCGGGGTCAAGTCGCCGGCCGCCGCCAAACGGCTCAAAGTCATCGACGATCTGGTCCAACGTTGCGGCGACCTGGCGGCGATGGAATTCGACTTTCTCTACAACAGCCCGCGGGGCCTGCTCAGCATCGGCTACGATGTCGGCGAACACCGCCGTGATCCGGCCTGTTACGATCTACTGGCCTCCGAAGCACGCCTGGCCAGTTTTCTGCTCATCGCCGCCGGGCAGGTTCCTCAGAAGCATTGGTTCTCCCTTGGCCGGATGCTGACCAGCCAGGGCAGCAATGTCAGCCTGATTTCCTGGAGCGGTTCCATGTTCGAGTACCTCATGCCCCAGTTGATCATGCCGAGTTACCCCGATACCCTGTTGGAGAAAAGCTGCAAAGCCGCTGTCTTGCGTCAGATTGAATTCGGTCGCCAGCGCGCTGTCCCCTGGGGCATTTCCGAGTCCTGCTATAACCTCACCGATATGCACCAGGTCTATCAATATCGTGCCTTTGGTGTGCCGGGACTCGGTTTCAAGCGAGGCTTGAGCGAAGATCTGGTCATCGCTCCCTATGCCAGTGCCCTGGCGCTGACAGTGTTGCCGCAGGAAGCCTGCAATAATCTGCAGACCCTGGCGAATCACGGCTTCCAGGGCGACTACGGGTTCTTTGAGGCCATCGATTACACCCCGTCGCGGGTGCCTCGGGGCAAACAGCACGTGATTGTACGCAGCTTCATGGCCCATCATCAGGGGATGAGCCTGCTGGCCTTTGCCCATGTCCTGTTGAACCAGCCGATGCAACGCCGCTTCATGGCCGACCCCATGTTAAAGGCAACCGAGTTGTTGCTGCAGGAACGAGTGCCGAAGAAGGTGGCGACGGTCTATCCTCACGCCGCCGAAGTGAGCGCCGTCGCCCATCCGGTCGAAGAAGCCGGCGAGATCATGCGGGTTTTCAGCGACCTGAACACCCCGGCCCCGGAAATTCACCTGTT